>JABSRV010000082.1 GCA_013214905.1 Psychrobium sp.
GGATTGCGATCATGGACTTGTTGATGGGTGCCATCGCTTCATTGTTTGTTATATATACATTGCTAGCAATCCCATTAAAGTCATATAGCCAACCATTGATTATTATGTCGGTTATTCCTTTTGGGGTGATTGGCGCTATCTTCGGCCACTTCGTGATGGGCTTATCGTTAAGCATTCTATCGATGTTTGGCATTGTAGCGCTCATTGGCGTGGTGGTGAATGACTCGTTGGTGATGGTTGATTTTGTAAACCAAGCCCGTGCCAGAGGTCATGCTATCAAGCATGCAGTGGTAGAGGCTGGCACAAGTCGCTTTAGAGCGATTATATTAACCTCATTGACCACCTTCTTTGGTTTGGTACCAATCATGATGGAAACGAGCCTACAAGCGCAAATCCTGATCCCAATGGCGGCGTCTATCGCGTTCGGTATTTTGTTCTCTACCGTGATCACCTTATTCTTAGTGCCCGCGCTGTATATCATTGGTAGTGATATTAGTCGCGCTAAGCAATACCTTGGCTCTTTGTATAGCAAAGAACCAACGGTAACCACGGGCGATGTGCAGCTCGATGAGACAACCTCTTAAAGGTTCTATATAAAACAAAAAAGGCCATTAACATAAATGTTAATGGTCTTTTTTTTATTGCTAATAACTGTGACTAAAAAATAAAGACTAAGCTGACTGAGGTTTGAGTATCTAACTTCTCGTTACCCTCATTTGGTTGGTCATCGTGCCTAAGTGAATAACTAAGCTTCATCTTTAAACTGTCTGATACATTGGCAGAGATAGTACTTTCCGCGCGATAAATATCGGTCGCGTTATCGCTAATACCAATATCTGCAATCAATTTTTGGGTGAACTCACTTGTTTCACTTAAATTGATCGAAAGGTTGGATCCTATATGTACCACATTTTGCTTATTCGCTTGTCCCTCGTGCCATTGCCATTTTATGCCAGGGCCGATATCTGCATCCCATTGCACAAGTCGATGGTTGATTAGCCGATGTGTATAGCCTGCGGCAAAGGTCGCTATGGCCTCGTAACTAGTGAACTTATCTTTGCCGTATTCAATAATAGCGAAAGAGCTCGCGTGTTCTGAAAAGTGAATATTGTTTTTAATACTCACTTTCCAATTTTGCGCCTTAATTTCTTGCTCGCTAGTCTTTTTAAAATAAGTGCCGACATAAGATAATTGCCCTCGATCGTGTGCCAGGTTGCCATTAACTTTGGCTTTGAGAGCTTTGGTATCGGTATTGCCAGTGGTCGTTGTTAGTCCTAATTCGGTCGCTAAATACCAAGCACTTTCTTGCTGAGCATTGTCTTGCTGCAGATTTTTAATCGAAAAAGACGATTCAGAGAATTCACTTTTCAATAAATTACTTTGCGCGAAAGCATAACAAGGGCTGCAAGCAACCCCAACAATCATTACGTTACCAAGAAAATGTCGCATCACAGAACCCAAACAAAAATTTTAGTTAAAAAAAAACGTCAACCTAAAGGCTGACGTTTTATTATACCCTAGAAAATGGAGACCTAGAACGTATAAAGTAAGGTAACTGTTGTTTCTGTATCAACACTCTTCTTATCGAATGCAGCTTGATTGTCATGACGAATAGTCACACCAACTTTCATCGCTAATTCACCAAAGATATTGGCCGTAATAGCCGTTTCAGAGCGAGATAACGTGGCTTTTTCGCTATCAAACGCCACGTCACTTACAAATATTTGAGTGAACTTAGACGTTGCGCTTAATGCATTTTCATAAACTAAACCCAAATGCACAATGCCAGTATCTTCTGATCCACCATCCATAAGTTTAAAATGCTTCATACCCGGACCAATATCAACAGATAAAGAATCTTTCTCTGTTTTAAAGAAGCTATGGCTATAACCAGCAGCAACGCTTGAAACGGCATCGTAGCTGCTAAACTTATCTTGCTCGTATTCACCCAAAATAAACAGGCTGCTTGATTCGTCCAATACGTAAGCACCTTTTGCGCCTATTTGCCAGCGCGATGCTGTATCGTTATCGCCATCCTTACTATATAGAACATCTGCATAATAATTGTTGTTCCAATTCATTAGTGTATGTTTGGCATCAATTTTAGCTTTTAAGGTTGAGGTCTCGGTATTACCCGTGGTCATCGTGCCACCAAGTTCTGCCGTTGCGCCCCAAGTCTTAACATCTTCTGCCATGGCCAATGATGACATGGTCGAAAAGATAATCCCTGCTAATAACACTTTTTTCATTCTATTCTCCGTTACTTTCTGTTTTTTGAATATGCACATCCAATTGTGGATAGGGTATGCCAATTTTTTCTTCGTCCAATCGAATCTTGATGGTTTCCATCAATTGGAAATATACAGGCCAGTAATTTGCGCTATCAACCCAAGGGCGAACCACAAAATTAACTGAATTATCAGCTAGCTCAAATACTGCGACTAACGGCGCAGGATCTTTAAGTACCAAGTCGTGATTTTCAATAACTTCAGTTAGCACTTTTTTAGCGTGTAAAATATCTGCGTCATAACTAACGCCAATAACTAGGTCAATACGGCGTGTAGGTTTGGTAGAGTAGTTGGTGATAGCTGAACCTATGATTGACCCGTTCGGAATAATGATTTCTTTATTATCACCTGAACGAATAATTGTAGAGAACAACATGATTTGCTCAACCACGCCGGCTTGGCCGCCAGCTTCAACAAAATCGCCTATTTTAAATGGCTTGAATATGACGATTAATACGCCAGCAGCAAAGTTAGACAATGAGCCTTGCAAAGCTAGACCAACGGCCAAACCTGCGGCACCGATGATCGCGATAAATGAGGCAGTTTGAATACCGACTTGGCTAAGCGCTGCAACAATAACAAATGCCATTAACAGACCAAATGTCATGTTTTCGACAAAACCAACAACAATAGGATCAAGTTTTCGCTTGGTCATCATGCCACCGACAATCTTACTAACTACCTTAGCTATTTTCGAACCAAACCAATATATTGCTACAGCCAATAAAAATGCAATGGCGTATTGCAAAATCACGTCTGAATTATCGCCGTACCAACCTTGTATCGCTTCCATATCTTTGCCTTATTAATGTAAATTCGTCAATAAAATGACGTATTAAAGCAATGATACGCAAATACTTGAAAATACCCAACAATTTTTTGTCAAAAAAACAAAAGGACGCCCGTAGGCGCCCAATTTAGATATTTAATGATTAACCTATACGCTGGTTAAGCTCGCATTAAAGTACTTTTGCGTCTAACTCACCGCTAACGTAACGCAGGTGCATTTGATCAAGTGTTAATGGCTGTATCTTGCTCGCCATGCCTGTACAACCAAAAGCTTCGTAACGATCGATACAAATTGCTTCCATCGCTTTTTGCGCCACAGTAAACAATTTACGCGGATCAAATTCACTTGGGTTGTGCGCCAAGAAACGACGAATTGCACCAGTTGACGCTAAACGTAAATCGGTATCAATATTTACCTTACGTACGCCGAACTTAATGCCTTTAACGATCTCTTCAACTGGCACGCCGTAAGTTTCAGGGATAGAGCCACCAAATTCATTGATAACAGCCAACCACTCTTGCGGCACAGAAGAAGAACCGTGCATCACTAAGTGAGTATTTGGCAGGCGCGCATGAATCGCTTTAATGCGATCAATGGCCAAAATATCACCGGTAGGTTTACGGGTAAATTTGTAAGCACCGTGTGAGGTGCCGATAGCGATTGCTAATGCATCACAATTGGTTGCCTTAACAAAACTAGCCGCTTCTTCGGGGCTCGTTAGCATTTGATCAATAGTTAAAACACCTTCAGCGCCAACGCCATCTTCTTCACCAGCCATGCCAGTTTCAAGAGACCCTAAACAACCAATTTCACCTTCTACCGATACACCACAAGCATGAGAGAAATCAACGGTGGTTTTAGTCACGTCAACGTTGTACTCGTAGCTTGATGGCGTCTTGCCGTTTGCCAAAAGAGAACCGTCCATCATCACCGATGAGAAACCTAACTGGATAGAACGCTGACAAACGTCTGGCGATGTGCCGTGATCTTGATGAATACACACTGGGATATGTGGGAATTCTTCAATTGCCGCATTCATTAACGCTTTTAAGAACGGCGCTCCAGCATATTTACGAGCACCAGCAGACGCTTGCACGATCACTGGACTGTTAGTTCTATCAGCAGCTTCCATAATGGCGCGCATTTGCTCAAGGTTATTAACGTTGAACGCTGGGATACCATAGCTATGTTCGCTTGCATGATCCAAAAGTTGACGCAAAGAAATTAAGGCCATTTTTTTATTCCTGTCACTAAAAACGGGTTCTCACCCAAATATAATATAAGACAACGCAGCATTGCGGCTGCATGCCTCAATAAACTCCACATGCCGGTCTGCGGCATATGGTTAGTCATGTTATTGCGCTGCGCGTTGCTCTAGAATTTCTACAGCGGGTAATTTCTTACCTTCTAAGAACTCTAAAAATGCGCCACCACCGGTTGAAATATATGAAATATCGCTAGCGATGCCATATTTATCAATCGCGGCTAAAGTATCACCACCGCCGGCAATCGAAAACGCGTTGCTCGCAGCAATAGCGCGAGCAATGGTTTCGGTACCTGCACCGAATTGGTCAAATTCAAATACGCCAACAGGACCATTCCATACGATGGTGCCAGCATTTTTAATAATCTCACAAAGTGCAGCAGCGGACTCAGGTCCAATATCAAAGATCATCTCTTGATCAGTAACTTCTGACACGTTTTTAAGCGTCGCGGTAGCTGACGCTGAAAATTCATTAGCGACCACAACATCTGTCGGCACTGGAATATCACCATCGTTTGCTCGCGCATTGCTAGTTAATTGCTGCGCATTTTTGATCAAATCTTTTTCATAAAGTGATTTACCGACTTCATGACCTGCCGCCGCAATAAAGGTATTAGCAATGCCGCCGCCAACCACCAATTGATCAACAATGTTAGACAAGCTGTCTAATACTGTTAATTTTGTCGATACCTTTGAGCCACCAACAATAGCAACCATTGGTCTTGCTGGATTATCTAACGCCTTGCCTAATGCTTCTAATTCACCAGACAACAAAGGTCCAGCACAAGCAACAGGGGCATATTTTGCGACACCATGCGTTGATGCTTGAGCACGGTGAGCCGTGCCAAATGCGTCCATCACAAAAATGTCACATAATGCAGCCAGCTTATGAGCTAACTCATCGCTATTTTCCTTTTCGCCAACGTTAAAACGCACGTTTTCAAAAATAACTAACTCACCCGCCGCCACGTTAACACCGTCTAAATAATCACTCACTAACCGTACATTAACGTCTAACGCGTCATTTAAATAATCGGCAACAGGTTGCAGTGAATACTCACTGGCAAACTCACCTTCCGTTGGACGCCCTAAATGTGACATCACCATCACAGATGCGCCCTGCTCTAGCGCCAGTTTAATGGTTGGCAATGCAGCACGTAAACGTGCGTCAGAAGACACTTTGCCATCTTTAACCGGAACATTAAGATCTTCACGGATCAATACGCGTTTATTGCTTAAAGACAAATCGATCATTTTGATAACAGACATTAATAATCCTTTAATAAATAATAATTTTATTTGGCTTGGCTCATCGCCAAGCTAGTATCTAACATTCTATTGGCAAAAGCCCATTCGTTATCGCACCACAATAGCAGTTTGACTAAATGGTTATTGCTGACTCTCGTTTGTGTACCATCGACAATGCTCGAATGAGGATCATGATTAAAATCACAAGAGACTAATGGCATCTCGGTATAATCTAAAACGTGACCAAGACCGTTATTGGCCTCGTTTTTAAGCATTTGGTTAACACTATCAATATCCACCGCGCGTTCTAAGCTCACGCTCAAATCCATCGCCGTGACATTAAGTGTTGGCACCCTTACCGAAATAGCTTCCATTTTACCGGTTAAGTTAGGCAAAATCCGTTCAATACCTTGCGCTAATTTTGTATCAACCGGAATAATGGAATGGCTAGCCGCGCGAGTACGACGTAAATCACTATGATATGCGTCTATCACTGGCTGATCATTCATTGCTGAGTGAATGGTGGTAATAGTGCCGCCCTTAATCGTGAAATGTCGATCAAGCGCTTCAATAACAGGTACCACACAATTTGTGGTGCACGAGCCGTTGGATACGATGGTATCTTTGCTGGTTAATGTTTGATGGTTAATACCAAAAATAATGGTTTTATCAACATCATTCGCCGCCGGTTGGCTAAACAGTACCTTGCCTGCGCCCGCATTAATATGAAGCATCGCATCATCACGCGTACTAAATACACCACTACATTCAAGCACTATGTCAATGTCGAGCTCTCGCCACGGCAGTTTGCTAGGATCGGCCTCATGCAATAAAACAATCGCGTCGTCGCTGATAAGTAAGGTGTTATTCTCATAACGCACTGGCAGCATAAAGCGGCCATGTGTGCTATCAAATTGCGTTAAATGGGCCATAGCCTTTGGCTCTGCCAACTCATTAATCGCGACAATTTCGATGTCATGAGCATAATTTCGCTCATAAAAAGCGCGTAAAATACTACGGCCAATGCGTCCGTAACCATTTATTGCAACTCGTAATTTAGCCATGCTTCTATACCCATCAAAAAGGGCCGCTAATGCGGCCCTTTTTGTTTACTTAACGATTGATTTAGCAACGTTAACTACATTTTCAACAGTGAAACCGAAATGCTTAAACAAATCACCCGCCGGAGCCGATTCACCAAAGGTTGTCATGCCGACAACCTTGCCGCCAAGGCCAACGTACTTGTACCAGTAATCGCTGATGCCCGCTTCAATAGCAACACGTGCTGTTACGTTTATCGGTAAAACCGATTCTTTATATTCGCTTGTTTGTACTTCAAATACGTCTGTTGCAGGCATAGAAACCAAACGGGTATTAATGCCCTGAGCCGTTAGCTCTTTATGCGAGTCAACCGCTAAACCAACTTCTGAGCCAGTTGCAATCAGAATTAACTGCGGTGTGCCAACGCTGTCGATTAAGGTATAACCGCCGCGAGCTACATTGCTAAGCTGCTCTTCATCACGTGGCTGACCAGGTAGATTTTGACGAGAGAATATTAATGATGTTGGGCCATCTTTACGCTCAACCGCATAACGCCATGCAACAGCAGACTCCACTTCATCACATGGACGCCACATTGACATGTTAGGCGTTAAACGCAATGACGCCATTTGCTCTACCGGTTGGTGAGTTGGACCATCTTCGCCAAGACCAATCGAGTCATGAGTATAAACAAAGATTGTAGGCTGTCCCATCAATGCCGCCATGCGTAATGCATTACGAGCATATTCCATGAACATTAAGAATGTTGCGCCGTATGGCTTGAAACCACCGTGCAATACCAAACCGTTCATGATGGCTGACATGCCAAACTCACGCACACCATAATGCAAGTAGTTGCCGCTAGCATCTTCAGCTGTGATAGCTTTTGAATCACTCCACATGGTTAGGTTTGACGGCGCTAAATCGGCGCTGCCACCCAACATTTCTGGTAGCAAAGGACCAAACTTGTTTAAGGTATTTTGCGACGCTTTACGTGACGCGATATTGCCTTGGTTCGCTTGTAAGTCTTTAATGTAAGCATCGACAGTTTCGGCCCAGTTAGCTGGCATATCACCGGCTAAACGGCGCTTAAGTTCTTGCGCAAGTTCTGGATAAGCGGCGCTGTAAGCTGCAAACTTTTCATTCCAAGACGCTTCAACCGCAGCGCCCTTCTCGTTGGCATTCCACTCGTTACTAATCTCGCTTGGAATTTCAAACGGCGCATGTGGCCAATTTAAGAATTCACGTGTTGCTTTGATTTCGTCGCTACCTAATGGTGCGCCGTGACAATTATGGGTGCCGCCTTTATTTGGTGAACCATAACCGATGGTAGTTTTACAACAAATAAGGGTAGGACGTTTGTCGTCTTTTTGTGCGGCTTCAATCGCTGCTTTAATCTGTTCACTGTCGTGACCATCAACGTTGGCAATAACATGCCAACCGTATGCTTCAAAGCGCTTAGGCGTATCGTCGGTAAACCAACCTTCAACGTTACCGTCAATCGAAATGCCGTTGTCATCCCAAAATGCAATCAGTTTACCTAGACCTAAGGTGCCGGCTAGTGAACTTGCTTCGTGAGAAATCCCTTCCATTAAACAACCATCACCCATAAAGGTGTAAGTGAAATGATCAACAACGTTATGCTCTTCGCGGTTAAACTGCGCAGCCAATGTCTTTTCAGCAATAGCCATGCCTACTGCATTGGTAAGGCCTTGGCCTAATGGACCTGTAGTTGTTTCAATGCCCGGTGCATAACCATATTCAGGGTGACCTGCTGTTTTAGACCCTAACTGACGGAAGTTTTTAAGCTCTTCCATAGATAAGTCATAACCTGTTAGGTGTAACAATGAATATAACAACATTGAACCATGACCGTTAGACAGGATAAAGCGGTCACGATCGCTCCAGTCTGGATTGGTAGGATTGTGCTTTAGGAAATCGCGCCATAAAACTTCGGCGATATCTGCCATTCCCATTGGTGCACCCGGGTGACCTGAATTGGCTTGCTGAACTGCATCCATACTTAAAGCGCGAATAGCATTAGCTAATTCTTTACGTGACGGCATAATAACTCCTGACAACTAGATTTTAAGATTAAATTTATGCGCGCATTGTCCATTACAATGGGCTTTTTTTCAATCACAAACTGCATGCAACACGTTATATTTTATTGCTATTTTGTTCAGTAATAGCCCTATTCTGAAATAAGCCAATGATAATGCAACAAAATGGCAAAAATGCGAGCCAACTCTTCTTTTAATAAATATTTACAACCCGCTGAAATATTTATTTACTATGCTAGGTCTATGACTCTAAGTAGATAACAATAAGAAGATAATTGATGCCCACAACGCCGCCCTGCTTGGTTTTATTATGCAAGCACCCTGCTCTACATCATGCCAAGCAGCGCCTTGCCGCAGGCATTGGTGCCGAGTCTGCACTGGTGTTTGCCAATTTAATGCTCAATTGCGCCTTGCAAGATCTCAAAAATTGGGTTGGGGCAACTGTTATTACCCCAGCAAACCCTATTGATACACCATGGGCACAAACGTTAGTAGGCGATGATTCGCCAGCATTGGTATTAGAGCAAGGGCAAGGCAACTTGGGTCAGCGCATCAATTTTTTAGATCATCAGCTTCGTGCATTAGGCCACCAGCACATTATTTTTATGGGCAGCGATGCGCCTATGCTAACCGATAATGATTTTAAACAAATTAGCCATGCATTAACCCAAGATGACATTGCACTTTCCCCGGCACTTGATGGCGGCGTCACCTTAATGGCAAATCGATTGCCATGGCCTGATTTATCTCAGTTGCCTTGGAGCACTGTACATTTAGGTTCGGCGCTGAAAAGGTTATGTAACGCTCAGCAGCTATCTGTCAAAGAAACCTCAATAACCTATGATATCGATCATGAAGCCGACTTATATCGTCTAAAACACAGCCTAGCAGAAGATAATCGCAGCTCGCGCATCAGCTTATTACGCGCGATACATGGCATGAACATTGGCATAAACGGAGGATAACAAATGCAAGATTCAACAAAAACACAGCAAGTACAGCAACAAGTGCAACAGTATTATGGTCAAACCCTGCAAAGTTCTGCCGATTTACAAAGCAATGCCTGTTGCACCGACGACAACTTGCCCTCTTATTTAAAGCCTTTGCTGGGTAACATTCATGATGAAGTGATGATGCGTTATTACGGTTGTGGTTTGGTTTGTCCGCAGCAATTAAGCGGCGCAAGCATCTTAGATTTAGGCTGCGGCGCAGGCCGTGATGTTTATGCCTTAGCGCAACTGGTTGGTAAAAATGGCTCTGTGGTTGGTGTCGACATGACTGACGAGCAACTAGATATCGCGCGAAGCCATGCACTTTATCATCAAGATAAATTTGCTTATCCACAACTAAATACCCATTTTAAAAAGGGCTATTTAGAGCAGCTCGACCAATTGGGTTTTGCCAGCAATAGTTTTGACGTCATTGTCTCAAACTGCGTTATTAATTTATGCACCGATAAAGCCGCCGTCTTTAAACATGCTTATGACTTATTAAAACCTGGCGGCGAATTATATTTTAGCGATATTTATTGTAATAAGCGTTTGCCAAAGGCCCTTTTGGACGATCCTCTATTATATGGTGAGTGCTTAAGCGGCGCGCTTTACTGGAACGACTTTATCAATTTGGCTAAAGAAGCTGGTTTTAAAGATCCGCGTTTGGTTGAAAATAGGCATATCACTATCGACAATCCGCAGATAAGTGACAAGGTGCTAGCCTTTGATTTTTACTCAGCGACTTATCGATTGTTCAAATTACCTGAATTAGAAAGCCATTGTGAAGACTACGGTCAAGCAGTGATTTATAGCGGCACCATTGAGCATCATCCCAACGCATTTATCTTAGACTCACATCACCACATAGAAACAGGTAAGGTCTTTGCCGTGTGTGGTAATACATGGCGCATGTTAAACGAAACTCGTTTTAAAGAGCACTTTGAGTTTATCGGTAACTTTGATCAGCATTTTGGCATTTACCAAGACTGTGGCACCGAGATGCCGTTCGACAAACAACAAAGTGAGAGTAATAGCGGCGGCTGTTGTTAGGTCATCTACTGGGGTAAAAGCTATGCAAAAATCTATGCAGAAAGCTGGGCGAGATGAAATGAGAAACAAATCAAATGATTGGTATGTTACCCCAAACAATGAACCACGAGGTTACATTGAGCCAGGGGCCTTGCAAGAATTATGGTTTCATACAGGCACTCGGTGCAATCTTGCCTGTGATTTTTGCCTTGAAGGATCGAGTCCCAGCGATAAACGTTTAGCGGCGCCTAAGTTTGAAGAGGTTAAACCTTATATTGATCAAGCGCTGATCATGGGCGTGCAGCAATTTTCATTTACCGGTGGCGAACCTTTTTTAGTCAAAGACATCATTAAGATGATTGATTATGCCTCTAGCCATAAGCCGGTGCTTATATTAAGTAATGGCACCGAGCCGCTATTTAAACGTTTAGAGCAATTGCGTGGGCTGCTTAACAATAAACACCCTATTTCAGTGCGTATTAGCTTTGATCACCTAGATCCCTCGAGTCATGACGCGCAGCGTGGGCAAGGTAATTTCGCCAAAGCCTTATCAGGTCTTAAAGCGCTGCATCAAGCAGGCTTTCATGTCTCCATCGCACGGCACATGAAGGACGGCGAAGACAAAGCCGCCATTGATAACGGCTTTAGCCAACTGTTTGTCCTTAATGGCTTACCAAGTGATCTTAACATTGTGGCTTTCCCTGATTTTTTAGTGCCGGGTTCTTTGCCCCATGTGCCTCATATTAGTGAGCATTGCATGACGCACTATCAAGATTTAACTAGCCGCGCGCAATTTATGTGTCACAGCTCAAAGATGGTGGTTAAGCATGACGGAAAAATGCAAATCTACGCCTGCACCTTAGTCGATGACGATCTCGAATATAACTTAGGTGACGATTTAGTCATTGCACAGCAACAACGCATTAGCATGAAACATCACCGTTGTTACAGCTGTTTTGCCTATGGCAGTTCATGTAGCGAGCGATAAGGATAAATTCAATGAGCACCAGTTCGATTAATAATGATTCAAAAAAGAGTAATGCAATAACAAACGTTTTATTCCTATGCACAGGTAATTCTTGTCGTAGTCAAATGGCTGAGGGCTGGGCCAATAATTTGCAATTACCTGACGTTGTATTTCATTCGGCGGGCATTGAGGCACATGGGTTAAATAAGCAGGCCATAGCGGTAATGGCTGAGGCTGGCATAGACATTAGTCATCATCAATCGCAAACCTTAGAGCAGTTATCTAACATTGATTTTGCTGTCATTGTCTGTGTTTGCGATAACGCCAATAAGCGTTGCCCTACTTTTACTGCAGACACTCATGTGATCAGCCAACTATTTGATGATCCACCGCTGCTCGCGCGCCAATTTACAGATGCTACTCAGCAACTCGATTGTTATCGACGCGTGCGCGATGACATCAAACAATGGATAACGCAATTGCCGCAACAACTACTAAATTCAATTAAAACAAATATAAAGGAAAAACAATGCTAGCAATCATCGGTGGCAGCGGCATATATCAATTCGACGGACTAACCATTGTTAAAGAGCACAGCGTCGATACACCTTTTGGTCAGTCGCCAGTTGGGATCAGTGAAGGTAAATTTGGCGCACATACTGTGTTTTTCTTAGCGCGCCATGGCAAGCAACATCAATTACTGCCCCATGAAGTGAATTATCGCGCCAACATTTGGGCGCTTAAGAGTATAGGTGTCACGATGATTCTTGGCTTGTCGGCCACGGGCTCCTTACAACAAGAAATAGCACCTGGTGATTTGTCTTTGCCCAATCAATATATCGACTTTGTTAAAGGTCAGCGTCACAAAACCTTTTTCGGGCAAGGTTTGGTGGCTCACGTATCTACCGCGCAGCCGACGTGTTCGAGCTTAAGTGCACAGGTTATAGCCGCAGCGGCGCAGCTCAAGCAGCCGTTGCATACTGAAAAAACTTACATTTGCGTTGACGGTCCACGTTTAGGCACCCGCGCTGAGAGTCTGTTTTTTAAAAACGTGATGCAAGCAGATTTGGTCGGCATGACCAACGTACCGGAAGTATTTTTAGCCCGTGAAGCACAAATTTGTTATCTCACCCTCGCCGTCGCTACCGATTACGATTGCTGGCAAGACGATCCGGCGCACCATGTAAGCGTATCGCAGGTTATCTCACGTTATGGCGCAAGCTTAGAAAAAGCCAAGACCTTAATAAAGCATTTTTTAAGCAATCAGCATCAACTCAATGAGCAATGCAGTTGCCGCCACAGTCTTGAAATGGCAATGCTAAGCACCGTCGATACACTAAGCGCGGAGAACAAAGTCCTGTTTGAGGTACTAAGTAGCTAAAACATTGATAAATAGCCATTGTACTTAACAGCCGACAACGCTACTATTTTGCCACTCATCATTATTTGTAGATTTTTATGAACAAAAAATTAGTAGCGATCGCTATTGCATGCGCGATTGGCGCCGTATCTCTTAGTGCCTGTCAACAAACAGAGCAGCTCACTCAACCTGTCACTTCTGCTGCTAATACAGCATCACAGGTTAGCGCTTATTCGGCGCAATTTATCGAGTCGTTATGGCAATTATCCCCGACTTGGGCTTTGTACAGCGGTTATACCAAATACAGTGACATGCTCATTATTCCTGATGATTTTTCGCGTCAACAATCACTAGATTTTGTGGCAAAGCAGCGTGAATTACAGACAAAAATTGACCAAAAAAACATATCAGCTAGCGATTTAATCGATTTAAAATTGATAACCAATACCCTTGATTCTATCGAGTGGGACATTGTTACCTTTAAATCTTGGCAATGGCAGCCATCGCAATACAATGTTGCAGGCGGATTTGCCCAGATAATTAATGGCAGCTACGCGCCATTAGAAACACGCCTTAGCTCGGTATTAAAACGCATGAGCAATGTCGCGCAATATTATCAAGCCGCTCGCGCTAACATAAACAACCCAACACTGGTCCATACCTCATTGGCGTTACGTCAAAATAAAGGGGCGTTAGGCATTTTTTCAGATAAGTTAATAGAGCAAGCACAGCAATCAGAATTATCTAGCGAGCAAAAATCACTATTCTCAGCGCGCGTTTTAGAGTCTCGCCAAGCGATCATGAGCCACATTACGTGGTTAGAGAAATTGCAAAGCGAGTTAGAAGCAAATGGTGCACGAGAATTTCGTATCGGCAGCGAGTTATACCAACAAAAATTTGCGCTCGATATTCAATCTGATTTAACGGCCCAGCAGTTATATGCAAAGGCGTTAGCAGATAAAGAGAAAGTGCTTAGTGAAATGAAAAAGTTAAGCACAACGCTGTGGACAAACTATTTCCCTGACAGCACCATGCCAACTCAGCGTCAGCAGTTAATTGGCAAGATGATCGATAAATTGTCGCTAAAGCATGTTAAAAAAGAAGACTTTGTTGATAACATTCGTCAGCAAATCCCAGAATTAGAAGCGTTTGTTAACGCTAAGAATCTAATCAGCTTAGACAAAGACAAGCCATTAGTGGTTCGTGAAACGCCGGTTTATATGCGAGGATTTGCAGGGGCATCAATTAGCGCTCCAGGGCCTTACGACAAAAAAGCCAATACCTACTACAACGTAACACCACTTGATAACATGAGTGATGAGCAAGCAGAAAGCTATCTACGTGAATATAATCATTGGGTATTACAGATTTTAAACATTCACGAAGCTGTGCCGGGACATTATACGCAGCTGGTTTATTCAAACATGGCGCCAAGTTTAGTTAAAAGCTTGTTCGGCAACGGCGCAATGATTGAAGGCTGGGCGGTATATAGCGAGCGCATGATGTTAGAAGAAGGCTACGGAGATTTTGAGCCTGAGCTTTGGTTAATGTATTACAAATGGAATTTGCGCGTTATTACCAACACCATCTTAGATTATGAAATTCATAATCAGAACTTAGGTAAAGAGGCGGCGTTAGCGTTAATGATGAACGGTGCTTTCCAGCAACGTGCAGAGGCCGAAGG
>JABSRV010000083.1 GCA_013214905.1 Psychrobium sp.
TGATTCGTTAAGCATTGGTGAACCGGTGATGTATCGAGGTTTTGAAGTGGGCAGAGTCGAGAGCTCACGTTTCAATATAGCCAAGCGCCAGGTGCATTATCAAATTTTTGTTAAATCACCTTATAGTGAATTATTGACCGAAAACACCTATTTTTGGAATAGCAGCGGGGTCGACTTTAGCGCGACGGCAGAAGGCGTGAAGATAAATGTTGGTTCATTGGAATCGATAATTAGCGGCGGTATTACCTTTGACGTGCCCACTGATTTGCCATTAGGCGGTTCTATCGACATCGATGAAAACCACATTCTTTACCCTGACAAAAATAGCGTTTATGAACAGCGCCAATATCATTCACATGAATTTATAGTGCTATTTAAAGACTCTGTACGAGGTCTAAATGCCGGCGCGCCAGTGGCTTATCGCGGTATTCGTTTAGGCACCGTGGTTCAAGTTGTTTCGACATTAGCCTTGGTTAATGAGTTTGATGCGGGCGAGCGGCGAATTCCGGTAAAGATTAAAATTGAACCGGCGCGCTTTGGCATGCCAGACACTGAACAATCCGCGCAGGCTATTGAAAAATATGTTGATCGCTGGGTTGAGCAAGGGTTAAAGGCTAGCTTAAAATCGGGCAGTTTATTGACCGGAAAACTCTTTGTTGATCTTAATTATTATGACGTTGCTAAGCGTATTACCGCTAGTGGAAAATTTCACGGCGTGCAGATTATTCCAAGCGTGGAAGGCTCACTGGCTCAAATTGAGCAAAAAGTATTTGCCATTTTAGATAAGTTCGAAAAAATGCCAATTAATGTCACCATCGATTCTATCAATAAGATGTTATCAAGTGCCGATGCGAGCATTAATCAGCTGAACGGCGCGGTAGCGCAAGTGAAGGAATTGCTAAGTAGTCAGCAAACCCAAGACATTCCAGACAACATCAATAAGACATTAAGCGAACTGAGTAAAACCTTGGCTAGCTATAATCAACAGGGCCCAATGTATAGTGAGCTGCAACGCTCCATGGTGCAATTTCAGCAATTAATGCGTGAAATTGAACCCTTGATTAAAGGCCTAAATAATAAACCCAATGCGTTGATTTTCAAAAGTCAGGCGGCATCAGATCCTGAGCCAAAAGGAACCTCGAAATAATGAACAAGTTATGTGCTATTTTTGCTGTTGTATTACTCTGCGTTGGTTGTGCTTCTTCGGATCAGCAAATCAGTTATTATCAATTAGCCACGGGCCCTAGCGCCTCAAAAGTATTCATTGATAAACCACAATTGATGATTGATCCGATTGATATTGTAGACTATTTAAAACGTCCTAATATTTTGTTTAAGCAGCAATCGAACACCTTATATGTCACTAAGTATCACGTATGGGCTGAACCACTTGATTTGTCGATAGCCCGTGGTTTGGTAAACCGACTTAATAGCTCGCAAGATAAATTTCGCGTTGACGATAGTCGATTTAGTCGATGCTCCGCCGCCAATGATTGTTATCGATTACGCTTATTCGTTGAAAAGTTTTACCCAACCCATGATTCAACAGTGGAGTTTGCAGGGAAATATCAAATATTTCGCGGTGATAAACTGCTGCTCAAGCAAGATTTCTCATTGATGAAAGTGCTGCGTGAAGATGGCTACCCACACGCCGTTTTCACATTGCGTGAATTACTTAATCAACTAAGTACACAAATTGAGCTATATATGTCACAACAACCGTAAATACGGGTGAGTTAGCGCTTAAATTATGCTAGGATCGCCAAAATTTTTACAGTGGGTAGATAGCATGTTTGTAGTACGTTGGATCTTAGGCAGAATAATTCTGCTTCTCAATTTTATTTTTACACCTCGCGGCATTAAGCGAAGTGCACAGCAGCAGCAAGATGTTGATCAAGCTTGTGAAAAACTGGCGTTATATCAATTTGCTGCCTGTCCATTTTGCGTCAAGGTACGTCGACAAATGAAACGTTTGTCGTTGACCATTGAAACCAAAGACGCAAAAACCAGCGCTATTGCCGCCGAACTGCAACAGCACGCCAGTCGCGTAAAAGTACCTTGCCTACGTATTGAAAGTGCTAATGGTGACGTGCAATGGATGTTTGAATCATCAGACATCAATGATTATCTAAGCAGTACATTTTCAGCGGAGCCACAAGTATGCCAAGGTTAAGAGGTCTAATTCAGTTAGGTAAAATGAATACCTTAGAAGTTGTTAAAGAAGTCGATTTTGGTTATTACCTTGATGGTGATGAGTGGGGCGAGATATTATTACCGCACGGCTCTTGTGAGCAAATCTTTCAAGAAGGCGATCAAGTCAGTGCCTTTTTATATAAAGATTCTGAAGATCGTTTGATCGCTACGACCAAAATACCATTAGCGCAAGTGGGTGAGGTTACATCATTAAAAGTTAATGCTATTACGCCAATCGGTGCATTCCTAGATTGGGGTCTAGAAAAAGACTTGTTAGTGCCTTTTGCTGAGCAAGCGGAGCGCATGGTCGACGGTGAAACTTATTTGGTAGTGTTATACGTTGATGTGAGCAATCGCATTGTAGCGTCATCAAAACTAGACAAGCGCCTTGATCGCGAGCCTGCACATTATGAAGAACATCAGCGCGTAAATATCGTTATTTGTGATCATACGGACATTGGTTACAAGGCAGCGGTTAATGGCGAGCATTGGGGCGTATTATATCGCAACGAAGTCTTTAAAGAGCTGCGCATTGGTTTTAAAACAATTGCCTATATTAATCGCATTCGCGAAGACGGTAAAATTGATTTATTGCTAGAAAAGCCAGGTTATACCCTTAACGATGAGTTAGGCATTAAAATTATTCGTTTTCTTAAGCAAAACGAAGGTCATAGCCACGTTAGTGATAAAAGCTCGCCAGAGATCATTACGCGTTTGTTTGGTGTTAGTAAAAAGAAATTTAAGCAATCGATTGGTAATTTGTTCAAGAAGGGCATTATTAGCATCGATAAAGACGGTATTCGTTTAAATTAATTGATTTGATGATTACGTCGAGCAGAATAAAGCGTCTTAGCTAATAACTAAGGCGCTTTTTTTATCTAGTGGTTTAGGGTCTGTTGATCTTTGTAGCTGGCTCGATATTGCCGGGAATAACCAGGCCACAATCCTCATGCCTTGCTCAGAACACCTCTAGTTGAGAGAAATTTAAGCGGAAAAGTACAACAGACCCTATATTTTATTGCTTAACTAGTCTTACTGCGATGGATTTATAGGTCGGGGTGCCGCAATCAGTAGCGACGCTGTTTAAGGGCACTAGTGGGTTCGTTTCTGGGTAATACGCGGCTAAGCATCCCGCTGGAATATCATATTGCACGATTTTAAAATCGGTAACACTGCGTTTTATATTGTCCGTTGAGATGCTGTGTATGGTGACTATGTCACCTGCTAATAAGTTAAGTCTTTTCATATCATCTTGATTAACAAACACTACTCTTCGCTCATTAAATATACCGCGATACCGATCGTCCATACCGTAGATAGACGTATTGTATTGGTCATGTGAGCGCAGCGTTTGCAGTGTTAATACGTCGGCTGACGGACTACTTGCTGCAATTTCATGGACTAACATCTCAGGCAACGCCGCCGCCGAGAAATTGGCTTTATTTGTGCTGGTATTCCATGCCCTAATGGCGGCACTATTTTGCAGGTAAAAACCACGCTCTTTTTTTATTTGCTGGTTGTAGTCGGTAAAACTAGGGATAACGGCCTCTATTTCATCTCTTATTCGGCTGTAGTCATCTTTAAGCGCTGACCAATTGATAAGTTCATTGCCCAAAACCGTTTGAGCAATGCCAGCGACAATGGCAACTTCAGAGCGTAAATCAGCACCCGCGGGTTTATTTTGACCAGCGGAGCGATGCACCATGCTCATGGAGTCTTCCACCGTGATATGCTGCGCGCCGCTAACTTGTTGATCAATTTCGGTGCGCCCTAAGCAAGGCAATATTAAGCTTTGCTTGCCGGTCATCACATGACTTCTGTTGAGCTTGGTACTGATATTTACAGTCAACTCGCAATGAGATAACGCTTGATAGGTTTGCATAGTGTCGGGCGTTGCCGCGGCAAAGTTGCCGCCTAAGGCGATAAATATCTTGGCTTTTTTATCAAGCATTGCGGTGATGGAATCAACCGTGTTCAATCCTGAATGCTGAGGCGGTGTAAAGTGATAGCGCTGAGCCAAGGCATCCAAAAAGTCTTGCGACGGATGCTCATTAATACCAACGGTTCGGTTACCTTGCACGTTGGAATGGCCACGCACGGGGCAAGCGCCTGCACCGGGTTTTCCAATATTGCCGCGCAGCATCAAGACATTGAGTAATTCTTGGATCATGGCCACCGAATGTTTATGTTGGGTAATGCCCATAGCCCAGGTAAATATCACCTTGTTGCTATGCACATAAAGGTCACTCATTTTCTCAATCTCACTGCGTGACAGGCCACTTTGACGTATTATCTGCGCCCATTTGGTCGATGTTATCGCATCTTTATAGGCCTCAAAATTGTGACAATGCTGCTCAATAAATGGCATATCTAATACGCTGTCATCCGTTTCACTACGTGCTAGCAGGCTTTTTGCCATGCCACGCAGTATCGCCATATCACCGCCTAATTTGGGTGTGAAATAATACTGGCTAATGGTGGTGCTAGAAAACAAAATCATTTCTTTAGGGCTTTGCGGATCGGCGAACTTCTTAAGACCTTGTTCTTTTAAGGTATTGATCGCGACAATTTTAGCGCCACGCTTGCTGGCTTTTCGCAGGGTGCCTAACATTCGTGGATGATTGGTACCCGGATTTTGGCCAAAGATGAAGATCGCATCGGCTTTGCTAAAATCATCCATGGTAACCGTGCCTTTGCCAACACCAATGCTGCGGGTCATGCCAACGCCAGAGGCTTCATGACACATATTGGAACAGTCAGGGAAGTTGTTGGTGCCAAATACTCGGCCAAATAATTGATAGAGATAAGCGGCTTCGTTGCTCGCTCGCCCTGAGGTATAAAATAAGGCCTCATCGGGGCTGTCTAATGCGCTAATGTGACCATTGATAATATTGAATGCTTGCTGCCAGCTAACCGCTTGATAGTATTTATTTACCCCATCATAAAACATTGGCTGAGTGAGTCGGCCACTTTTTTCAAGGGAGTGATCGTCCCATGTTTTAAGCTCGTCGATATCGTATTGCTTAAAAAAACTAGCATCTACCCGTTTGCTAGTGGCTTCCCATGCAATAGCTTTAACGCCATTTTCGCAAAAATCGACTTTTCCAGCATCCCCGCTATCACCCCAAGCACAACCCGGGCAATCAAATCCACCGGGCTGATTTGCCCGCAGCAACGTTTTAACAGCCAATGCACTATTTTCACTTTGAATTAAATGCTTCACGGAGCTTTTTAGCGCGCCCCAACCACCTGCAGGTGCATTGTAAGGGGGCTTATTGTCGATTGGTTTTGACATAATAGATCCTAATATAGTGGCTAGGAGAACTGCGTGAGTTTGCCATGGACAAAGCTAAACAAATTTAAGTTTGTTGCAAGCGCCGATGACACCGCCAAGTTTGTTGGCTGACCAAGTGTTACTAGTGTTGGCAAGTTACAGCGTGCTGTTTTAGTCACCAAATCGTGACTGCAGCGGCTGGTTAATAATACAAAACCCGCCACAGATATTAAATTTTTTGCATATAAACAACCAATTAATTTATCAAGCGCGTTATGACGACCAACATCTTCACGAATCGCTAACGCATTGGCGTTTAGGTCAAAATATACGGCGCTATGGTGGCCTTGAATGCAATGATTGGCATTTTGAATGTCGGTTAGTTTAGCTTTGGCTTGCTCAATAATCGATGGTGGTATTGTAGCTTGCGTAGATGTTACAGGAGTGGGTAATGACATCGCGTTGTCGATGGAATCAATACCACATAAGCCGCAGCCTGTGGGGCCGCTCAATACACGTCGTCGCTTCTTTAATGTGTGCTGCGTTCGTGCGAGTACCTTAATATTGACTTCAAATGTTTGTCCATGTTGTGATGTTGAAATATCCAAGACTTCACTTGGCGATGTAATCAACCCTTCGCTTAAGGCAAAACCCAGTGCAAAGTCTTGTAAATAGGAAGGTGATGCCATCATCACCGCACAACTTATGTCATTTATACACACAGCAATGGCTGCTTCTTCTAATTTTGCTTGTCCAAAATCGCCAGCTGAACCTAATACCATAGGCTGGAGTTTGCTGTGTGTATTCATTAACTAATGTCCAATTTAGGTGCCGCCAGCATCTTGACGAGAGCGATCGGTATTTTCCACTAATACGCCGGCACCAATACGATTTATTTCTTGCCAAATATCATCAGCGATTGTAATGCCGTGCTCAACACAGTCGTTTTTATTACGCTCAACCTGTGCTGGGCTTATCATGGTACTGTCTTGGTTTTGCAACGATAAGCTAAGATCAACCCGAGAGCTACAGATAATTGTGAGCGCTTGTTTATCATCAATGCTGTGCTCATTAGTCTTGATGGTTGCCTCGCTATAACTTGGGTAACGGTGCCCCGATTTTATAGCGGCAGCATGTTCGGTAATGGGTGAACTGCCATTTTTCCAATAGGCAGCAGCACTAATGCCACTGCGCCCACGATCGGTAAGTGCCTTTAAAACGAACATACGATTGTGGCAATTGTGGACGGTGACCGTTGCAATGCCACTTTCCAACGCTTTAGCATGGGCTAGATCAACGGCCGAGGCTATGCAGTTTAAGGCGCTGCGCCCATGCGCATCTATAGTGGCCGAGGTACTATCTTCATAAATGACGTTACTGAGTGATTTATGCAGATCTTCTCCCACATAGGGCAATGTGTTTTTCAGCTCACCAAGTCCATTAAGGCCATGCTTTTCTAGCCATAACACCATGTTTGCTGCGTCTTCATAATTGCCGACAAAATATCCACTCGCTTCAAAACAGCGTCTTAGCGCGGCTTTAAGCTCATTCATTGATATGTTCAAAATATTTCCTTAACGTTTAGGTGTTAATGGCATAAACCAATTGTCACTAAAGGTATTGCCGATGTCTTCAAGCAGTGGCGCACCTTGAAACATCGTATTGCGAACCCATAATTTAGAGCGAGGATCAAATTTACTCACTCCAAAGAAGGCCAGTTTACAGCGCAATAAATGCATCGGCAGTACATGTTGGTCAAGCAAGTTGGCCTGTATATCGCCATAAGTACACTTATTCATGCATTGAATACGTCGAACAATACCGCGCACTTTTGGAAAGGTGACTAAGAAACGCGCGGTGGTTTCCGTTGGGTGCTCATTGACATATTGGCACAGCTGGTCGTAGCATTTTCTAACCGCATAACCTACCCCTAAGGCCATTTGTTTTTTCTTGCCTTCAATGTCTGAGACACTGCCTAGGCGAGGTTCCATTTTTTCTTCTGAGCGGTACCAATAGGTTTCTTTGGCACCAGGTGCGTCAAAATCGATGTTTAATGCCCAATTATATCGCTGCTCTATAATCTGTTTAAGGGTATTGGCAGGCATAAGGGGATCAAGATCTAACAACTCGTCCGTGCAATGAAAGTCTTCTAATTCGTCAACTAGTTCGGGATAAATCTCTAACATCACCGACACCAGCATTTCTTGGCCTTGCAGTGAACAGTGTTGTTCACTGTAAGTAATCAACCTATTCCAAGAGTCGATGCCAGCATGGGAAAACGCGATTAATTTTTGTAGATCACTAATGATTTTGACATTTTTTTTAGTTTGCCATTCATCTTCGGTGATCGTTTCTTGGGTATGTGCAAGACAGCGGGCAAGCAATGCTAATAATTGCTCGATAATACGCTGGTCAATAGCGCCGAGCGTTCGAACGCGCGCAAGAGCAAGTTCACGCATTTCAACCCAGCGGCTAATCAGTTGTGGATGGTTGACCAAATAAGGGGCCATACCCAGTCCCGTTGAATTGCCAATGCCAATATAGCGTTTAATATCATAGTCCAGCGGGATAAAAGTGTTAGGTGAGCGCATTTTTGCGATATGCTCAACTTGTAACAAGCTGAAGTTTCTAAGCATCATGCAAACAAACATTTCACCGGCAAAGGGGCGGGCGAAATCAGTATGCTTGGCTTGGACCTTTTCCCAGTCTGCCATGCCCAGTTTACCGCTGCCGTAAACCGCTGTGGTTCTGTATAAATAGCCAACATTGGCAATTTTATTAATATCTGGTTGTTTGCCTTGAGATAAATTGTCAATGACATAGTTAAAATTTCGGGCACTACGGTTGGCTCTCGATAATACAAATACCCGAGAATCGACACGACCAGCTTCTTGCTTAGGCACGTTTTGACGTAATTTTTCGATATATTGCGCATCGACATTGCCCTCAACCAATGCCATGGTGAGGTCCCATTTAGTGGCAATAACGCGATCATTGCGCTCATCGTCTGACAAATAGTCGGAAAATATCACGAAGCTGAAGGTGGCGTTGGCGGCTTCTACTGTATAAACCACGGTGCCAAAACCATTATTGTCTAGTTCAAACAGTGATGGGGAGATTTTCCAGCGTTCTTTAAAGACGCGGCGTACCAAGGTGCGCATAAAACTGAGGCGGCTTTGATGAAAAGAACCGAGTCGTTCTAAATCCATAACCTGGTTTTCAGGGCGCAATGGCAGGGCATTATTACCAGTTAATGAATTTTGGATCGCTGCATATGTTGTCATTTTTTAGATCCTTTTTACTATGAAAATCTTAATGCTTGAGTACGTGTGAAAAAGGCTCAAGCTCTCCTTATAACACCTTGGTCGCGTATTTATTGAACAATACGTGGTGTTTTGTGGGCATCATAGTTGGTCAAAATGGCTCATTATTACAAGTTAAAAACGTTGATTGACTGATAAGTAAAACTTATTGGTGATGTATAACTTATTGTTATTAAAGGTAATTTCAATGATGGTTACTTATGATTTCTCCAGAATATAATCATGTAACGCTTGCGCTGCTGGGCTTAATGATTTGTTTTCTAAATAGACCATGCCGATATCGCGTATAACCTGTGGATTACTTAATGGGATGAATATCAGTTTTTTATTGTCTTGTGGGAATGCAAATCGAGGCAACGTTGAAATGCCAATGCCCGCTTCAAGCAGTGCGATGAGAGAAAGCATGTTCGAGACAAAAAATTGGGAATTTTTCATCAGCGATGCCGCTTCTGTGTCGGCCAGCAAGCGTGTGGTGCCATTGCTGATTAAACGATGCTGTCGCAAGTCTTTCCAGTCAAGTGATTGTGCACCGGCTAGCGGATGATCCACATGACATACCACCCCAATATGATCTTGCCAGATAGGCGTAAATACTAATCCCTTATGCTCTTGCACATCGGGCAAACTTGCAATGCCTAAGTCTACTTGTTGTTTTTCGACTTTACGCAGCACCGCTTCGGAATTGTCATCAAAAAAACTGATGTGCAAGTTTGGACTGTCTGCCACAAATCCAGAAATGATATCAGGTAAAATTCTGACCGCTATTGAAGGTACTGAGGCTAAGCGCAAATGTCCGGCTTTATGCTCACGCATCAGGTTCATATCTTGAGCAACACTATCGTGATGGGCAATAAGTTCTTTCGCCCGAGGCAAGAAATGTTTTCCAAAGGGAGTTAATTCGGTCAGAGTCGTTTTAGCATTGCGTTTTTCAAAGACTTTACTACCTAATTTATTTTCTAAATCTCTAATCGACAATGAGATGGCAGGTTGTGTACGACACGCTTTTTCTGCGGCGTTATGAAAGCCTTTTAATTCAGTAACCCACACGAAATGTCGCAATTGCGTAATCTTTAATTCAGGTAGCATGATAAGAATTCCTTATCGATAGATATTAATTATTAATTTTTATTATTAAAGCATGCTTCCTATAATGATTCCAATTATTTTGAGGAGGTATCTATGTCACAGTCAGTTTTTTGTAATTACATCGCGGGTGAATGGGTTGAAGGCGTTAGTGCCATCGAGAATATTAGCCCCGCAGATTTAAGCGATACCATTGGTCATTATGCTCAAGCAGATGAAAAACAAACACTTGCAGCAATTGACGCGGCTAAAGTTGGTCAGCTTGAATGGCAAAAAATCGGTTTAGAGCAGCGTTATAGCATATTAATGGCGATTGGTGATGAGCTTATTGCACGTAAAGACGAGCTAGGGAAGTTACTGGCTCGTGAAGAAGGTAAAACGTTAGCGGAAGGCGCAGGCGAGACTTATCGCTCTGGTCAGTTCTTCCATTATTATGCGGCAGAGGTCTTACGCCAAATGGGCGAAACAGCGGATTCGGTTCGTCCGGGTGTTGAAATTCAAACTCACCGTGAACCTGTAGGTGTGGTGGGTATTATCACACCTTGGAATTTCCCTACCGCCACGGGTGCATGGAAAATTGCCCCAGCTTTAGCCTATGGCAATGCCATTGTTTTTAAACCTGCCAATCAAGTGCCAGCGAGTGCATGGGCATTAACCGAAATTATTTCACGTCAAGGCCTACCGGCAGGCACATTTAATCTTGTGATGGGCCCCGGTGCAATAGTCGGCGAAGTATTAATCAACTCGAAAAAGATTAATGCACTAACGTTTACCGGTTCATTGGAAACTGGGCGTAAAGTGGCGGCGGCAACTGCGGTTAACTTGGTGAAATGTCAGCTAGAAATGGGCAGTAAGAATGCACTGGTTGTTTTGGATGATGCCGATCTTGATAACGCGGTTGAATGCGCTGTTGGCGGCGCGTTCTTTGGTACGGGTCAAAAGTGTACAGCGTCTTCTCGCTTGATCGTTACCGAAGGTATTCATGACAAGTTTGTTGAAGCGGTTATTGAACGCATGAAAAAACTGGTTGTTGGTCACCCGCTAAAAGAAGGTGTTCACATTGGCGCGGTTGCCGATGCTCGTCAAATGGCGCAAAACCTTAAGTACCTTGAGATTGCAAAAAATGAAGGCGCTACCTTAGCCATCGGCGGTGAAGTCATTACCGAAGAAACCGAAGGTTATTACCTAAAACCTGCATTATTTATTAATACCACCAACGACATGACCATTAATCGTGATGAAGCATTTGCGCCGATTGCCTGTGTTATCAAGGTTAAAGATTATGAAGAAGCATTGGCCACTCTTAACGATACGAACTACGGCCTAACCGGCGGTATTTGCACGCAATCCCTTCACTTTGCTACCGATTTCAAGCGCCGTGCTCAAACTGGCTGCGTGATGATTAACTTGCCAACCGCGGGTACTGATTATCACGTGCCATTTGGCGGACGTAAAGATTCAAGCTTTGGCCCACGTGAGCAGGGATCGAATGCAAAAGAATTTTACACCATCGTTAAAACAACTTATATGCGCGCTTAATAGGGGATTTATGATGCATAACAACCTTATCGTCATCGATGGTTTGCAATATTCCAACTGGGATAGAACCATCTTTGAACAACTTAAACAAGGCGGCGTCACCATGGTGCACGTCACGATTGTTTACCATGAACAAATACGTGAAACCTTGTTGCGTATTAGCGAGTGGAACCGTCATTTTGAAATGAACAGTGATTTAATCATGCCCGTCAAATGTGCTGATGATATTCGTCTCGCAAAGTCGTTGAGTAAGGTTGGCATTATGTTTGGTGCACAAAACTGTTCTTCCATTGAAGATGATATTGGTATGGTATCGGTGATGCGTGAGCTAAACATGATGATTATGCAGCTCACTTACAATAATCAAAGCTTATTAGCGACAGGTTGTTATGAGTCGGTTGATAGCGGCGTGACACGCTTTGGTCACCAAGTGATTGCGGAAATGAATCGCGTGGGCATGGCGATTGATATGAGTCATAGCGCCGAGCGCAGCACGCTTGAAGCCATTGAAATATCACAGCGTCCTATTGTTATTTCCCACGCTAATCCAATCAGTTTTTACGATGCCAAACGCAATAAGTCCGACACGGTGCTTAAAGCATTAGGACAATCGGGCGGTTTGCTTGGATTTAGCCTTTATCCGTTTCATCTTAAAAATGGCCCTGATTGCACCTTAACTGATTTTTGCAAAATGGTCGCGGATACGGCTGATTTAATGGGTATTGATCACATCGGTATTGGTACTGATTTGTGTCAAAATCAGCCTGTATCAATTCTTGAATGGATGCGTAACGGGCGTTGGTCAAAAGAAATGGATTATGGCGAAGGCTCTAAATCTAATGCCGATTGGCCGCGTCCACTGTCTTGGTTCAAAGACAGCAGGGATTTCCCCAATATCACCCAAGGTCTGTTAGCACATGGCTTTAATGAGCAAGATATTGGCAAAGTGATGGGACAAAACTGGTTGACATTTTTAGACGAAGCGCTGTTACCACAAGGCGTTTAAATCGATTAAAACTTAACGGCTAAGCGCGGTTAAGTTTTATAACTAAGCAACCTTATGAAGCAGGTTGTTTAGTTATAAAGCGTACCAATAATGATAACAACAATAACGATAATAGCCCTATAGGAGTTATGTATGACTAGTAATACCGTAGAAGCCAGCACAGCAACAGGTGATGGCGTAGTAAAAAGAAAACTGTTGGATAATGTTGATATACCCGTGTTACTGATTAGCGGCGGTGTATTAATGCTGTTTGTGATATTGGCACTGTACGACATTAAAATGATGTCGGGTTGGGTTAATACGGCCTTTGCTTTTTCCACAAAAATATTCGGTGCGTATTGGCAACTGTTACTGCTGTTAACCTTTGTAATCGGCTTGTATTTATCGATTGGACGCACAGGTTCAGTCATTATGGGCGGCATTAAAACCCCGGAGTTATCCACCTTTAAATGGATATCCATCATCATGTGTACTTTGCTTGCTGGTGGTGGTGTATTTTGGGCTGCGGCTGAGCCGATGGCGCACTTTACCTCTCCACCGCCGATATTTGGCGGTGAGACGGGGACTAAAGAGGCGGCTTACAATGCCTTATCCCAAAGCTTTATGCATTGGGGGTTTCTAGCGTGGGCTATTTTAGGTAGTTTGACGGGTATTGTATTTATGTACCTGCACTATGAAAAAGGATTGCCGTTAAAACCTCGTACCCTGCTATACCCTGTGTTTGGTGACAAAGTTATGAAGGGGCCATTTGGCGCTATTGTTGACTCATGTTGCGTACTCGCTGTTGTTGCTGGCACCGTAGGACCCATCGGATTCTTAGGATTACAGGTAAGTTTTGGTCTTGAAAAACTCTTTGGCATTCCTGATACCTATACCACGCAAGTCACTATTTTGGTTGGCCTTATTTGCATCTATACCTTGTCTGCTATTTCTGGTGTAACTAAAGGTATTCAAATACTGAGTCGTTTCAATGTGATCTTGGCTATGTTCTTAATGGCGTTCATTTTATTCTTTGGCCCTACCGCATTTATTATAGACAGCTATGTTCATTCCTTTGGATCATACATTAATAACTTTATTCCGATGGCGACATTCCGTGCGGATCCTGGCTGGCTAGACTGGTGGACTGTGTTCTTTTGGGGTTGGTTCCTCGGTTATGGCCCATTGATGGCGATGTTTGTGGCACGTATTTCTCGTGGCCGCACGATCCGTCAAATGGTGTTGTTGATCTCAGTTGTCGCGCCAGTTATTACCTGTTTTTGGTTCACTATTGTTGGCGGCACAGGTTTATTCTTTGAATTGCAAACACCGGGCGTTATATCAGAACCTTTTACAGG
Source organism: Psychrobium sp. (assembly GCA_013214905.1). Classification (GTDB taxonomy): domain Bacteria; phylum Pseudomonadota; class Gammaproteobacteria; order Enterobacterales; family Psychrobiaceae; genus Psychrobium. Next base: position 13,756 of record JABSRV010000083.1, read on the forward strand.
ATTTAATTTACCTGCCGCATTGCTAGCCATCACCGAGCAATTGCCACTGGGTTATATAATCTCTGTATTGTTCCTGATATTGACCACTATATTTGTTGCAACAACCGGTGATTCGATGACCTATTCAGTATCTATGGTAATGACAGGTGATGACAATCCTCAGCCATCTATTCGAATCTTCTGGGGTCTAATGATGGGCGTGACGGCGGCGTTACTTATTTCAATAGGTGACGGCGGAATATCAGCGCTACAGTCCTTTATTGTGGTAACGGCGGTGCCTGTATCATTAATCCTGTTGCCGTCACTTTGGACGGCGCCGCAAATAGCTAAAAAGATGGCGATAGAGCAAGGTTTGTAAGTAGCTATCGGTTGGTATTTGTTAAAGGCTCGCGATGACAAATACCAACAATCTCATTTTTATACATTAATAAGTAAGTAGAATCATTATGAAAATACCAGTTAAAACACAATTGTTTGCATCAAAAGCGCCACTTGAATGGGCAGTTATTGCCAATGGCACCTTGTCGACGGCGCAAATCCCAATTGATCTACAAGGCAATGTTGTAGAAGGCGGAATTGAAGCGCAAGCACGTCAAACCATGGAGAACTTTAAGCACACCATTGAAGCCGCCGACCTTACGATGGACGATGTA
>JABSRV010000084.1 GCA_013214905.1 Psychrobium sp.
TTGCGTTTGAAATGCCTCAAGACGTCGAATTTGACGATCAACGTGAGGTTAAATAATTCCAAGTGAGCAGCATGTCATTTGATTTTGCCCCAGACTTTCAACCATTAGCGGCGCGCATGCGCCCGCAAACGTTTGAACAATACATTGGTCAGTCACACATATTAGGTGAGGGAAAACCACTGCGCGTTGCGTTGCAAGCGGGTCGTGCCCATTCGATGATATTATGGGGGCCACCCGGCACCGGGAAAACAACGCTCGCTGAAATTATTGCTCATTACGTGGACGCGCACGTAGAGCGAATATCTGCGGTGACTTCGGGCGTTAAAGAAATTCGCCAAGCCATAGATAATGCAAAAAAAATTGCCCAGTCACAATCGCGGCGTACCTTATTATTTGTCGACGAAGTACATCGTTTTAATAAATCACAACAAGATGCGTTTTTACCCTATATCGAAGATGGCACGGTGATTTTTGTTGGCGCGACTACCGAAAATCCGTCGTTTCAACTCAACAATGCATTGTTATCAAGAGCCCGTGTTTATTTACTTAAAAAACTGAGCAATGACGACATCGTTGCGCTTATTGAACAAGCGATTGGGGACAAAGAGCGCGGCTTAGGCAATAGCAATATTGTACTGAGTGATGGCATTGCTAAAGCGCTGAGTAACATAGTACAAGGCGATGCGCGCATGGCGCTAAATTACCTTGAACTGCTTAACGACATTGTCGCTAGTGGCGATGGCTGCGTGACCTTTGATATGTTAGCGCAAGTGTGCGGCGAAAAAGTCAGTCAATATGATAATAAAGGCGATCTTTATTACGATTTAATCTCTGCACTGCATAAATCAGTACGTGGCTCGTCGCCTGATGGCGCGCTGTATTGGTTTTGTCGATTAATGGCGGTTGGTGCCGATCCCTTATATGTTGGCCGTCGATTACTCGCGATAGCCTCTGAAGACATAGGTAATGCCGATCCTAAAGCGATGCAAGTTGCCTTAAGTGCGTGGGACTGTTTTCATCGTGTTGGGCCAAGTGAAGGCGAGCGCGCGCTTGCGCAAGCAGTTATTTATTTGGCCTGTGCGCCAAAAAGCAATGCGGTATATAGCGCATTTAATCAAATGAAAGCGCTGGTGAAAAGCGAGCAAGATCACGATGTACCACATCATTTACGCAATGCACCCACCGCGCTCATGAGTGAGCTTGGTTATGGCGCGCAATATCGTTACGCGCATGACGAGTACAATGCGTTTGCCGCTGGTGAATGTTACTTGCCAGAAGCACTGCAAGATGTGCGCATTTATCAGCCAAGCAATCGAGGCTTAGAAGCAAAAATATCTGATAAGTTGGCGTATTTAGCCCAACTCAATCAACAAAGTGACAATAAGCGCTATGAATAACCTGCTATTAATTGCACTTGGTGGTGCATTAGGGGCCATTTCACGCTACGGATTAGCACAATTATCAATTAACCTGTTTGGTAAAGGCTTTCCTTTTGGTACACTTATCGCAAATTTTGTTGGCTCGTTTTTAATGGGCTTACTATTTTCGTTAATAGAATCAGAACATTTGATTCCCCAAGCGCGAATTGCACTTGGCGTAGGATTTTTAGGCGCGTTTACCACCTTCTCAACATTTTCACTCGACACCATCTTGCTCATGCAGCAAGGAGATTGGCAAAAGGCGATAATGAACGTGGCGCTAAATCTTAGTTTAAGCCTAAGTGCAGTCTTTATCGGCTTGTGGCTAGGCGCGAAATAATAACAAATACTCTTAATTTTAGACCCAAAGATTGATGGAAAAATAATGTTAGATCCTAAATACCTTAGAAGTGAACTAGAAGAAACAGCACAGCGTTTAGCCCAACGTGGTTATGAACTTGATATCGCAACACTAGCTACGCTAGAAGAGCGTCGTAAGACGTTACAATCGTCAACGCAAGAATTACAAGCACAGCGAAATGCTCGTTCCAAGTCAATAGGTCAAGCGAAAGGACGTGGCGAAGATATCGCTCCGTTATTGGCACAGGTTGGCGAACTTGGCGATCAACTTGAAAGCGCGAAGGTTGAACTAGCACAGTTACTCACTGACATTGATAACATTGCAATGAGCACGCCTAACTTGCCAGACAGCGATGTGCCGGTGGGTAAAGACGAAGACGATAACGTAGAAATTTCACGTTGGGGCACGCCGCGTACCTTTGACTTTGAGATTAAAGATCATTGTGAAGTTGGTGAAGCGATGGGCGGCATTGATTTCGCAGCGTCGGTTAAATTAACAGGTTCACGCTTTGTTGTTCTTAAGAGCAAAATAGCCCGTATGCACCGTGCATTAGCGCAGTTCATGCTAGATTTACATACAGAACAACATGGTTATATCGAAGCCTATGTCCCGTACTTGGTCAATTCAGAGAGTTTACGTGGCACGGGCCAATTACCAAAATTTGGCGAAGACTTATTTCATACCAATCCTGCGAACGAAGAGGGCACGGGTTTATCATTAATCCCAACCGCTGAAGTACCGCTAACGAACTTAATGCGTGATGAAATTGCCGATGAAGCGCAATTACCGCTTAAATTCACCGCACACACGCCGTGTTTCAGAAGTGAAGCTGGTTCTTACGGCCGTGATATCAAAGGATTAATTCGTCAACATCAATTCGATAAAGTTGAAATGGTGCAATTGGTTAAGCCACAAGATTCTGATAACGCATTAGAAGAGTTAACAGGGCACGCTGAAAAGGTATTGCAGTTATTAGAATTGCCGTACCGTAAAATGCTGCTTTGTACTGGTGATATGGGCTTTACGGCGGCAAAAACCTATGACTTAGAAGTATGGCTACCAAGCCAAGATTGCTACCGCGAAATCTCATCGTGTAGTAATACTCGCGATTTCCAAGCACGTCGCATGCAGGCAAGATTTCGTAACAAAGAAACTAATAAGCCAGAGCTTTTACATACGCTAAATGGTTCTGGGTTGGCTGTTGGTCGTACGCTAGTCGCAATACTAGAGAACAACCAGCAAAGTGATGGCAGCGTAACAGTACCTGCGGCCTTGCGCCAATACATGGGAGGGTTAGCCGTAATTAGCTAACAGGTGTAAATGCGAAATGATGAACAGTGGTTAAGGCGCATGCTCTATCGAGCAATGCTCCTTATGTTTAGCGGGTTATTATTAATAATTTTGGTCAGCGCATTAGAATTAGTGATTAAAAATACCTAATCGTTTAATAAAAAAACCAGCTTTTGCTGGTTTTCTATTTAGGTTCTATACCCAAAATCATTGGAATTGCAGTGAAGCCGTCAAGATTCGAATCGCCTGAGCTTATTGAGCCCTTAGCCAGTAAAAAGCTAAGTGATTGTGATTCTAATCCGCCGACACAAAATATTCTGGAAATATTTTGAACGTCGCTTGCGGCGGCCTTCTTAATAAAACTGCGGTTTCAAGGATGACGGGTATATTTATTGCCGAGCTTGGCGTTGATTGATTGGCGCTTGGCTAAAATTACTACGAAATGGATTGATGTCTAATCCGCCACGCCTGGTATATCTAGCATACACACTCAGTTTCTTACATTGACAAAACGCCATCAAATCACAAAATATTCGTTCGACGCATTGCTCATGAAACTCGTTATGCTGTCTAAATGATATCAAATAACGCAACAATGCTTCGCGATTAATTCTTGGACCCACGTAATGGATTTCAACAGTGCCCCAGTCAGGTTGGTTGGTGATCAAACAATTAGACTTTAATAAGTTGGAATGTAATTTCTCTTCAATGACTTGCGATTTTTCTTCAACACTGCCAATGAGATATTTATTAGAAAAATGGTAGTTATCAATAACGATATCAAGCTCGTCAATGTTGTGACCTTGTGGTGCAACGATTGTTTGCTGTCCGAAATCTTTGGCGAGTACTAATTCAACACTAACCTTGCCGTTAGCACAGAGGCTTAGATCCTTAATCAGCTGCGTTTGTACATCTACGCTATCGTTGAACTTATGTTGATTGAGGCTATTTAAATACAACTTAAAAGATTTAGATTCGACGAGGTTATCGCTATCAAATGGCACACTAAAGTTTGCCATCGCAACAACTGGTTTGCCTTTGGCGTTTAACCACGACAATTCATATCCCGTCCATAAATCTGTGCCGTGAAATGGCAAGGACTCGGTTAAGTTTAGGCCGTCTCGGTTAAGTGAACGTGGTACACCTTGTAACAGTTTTGCATCGAAACTGCTATCATATGTCGTTTGTTTGCCAAGGCCGAGAGATTGTAATTCGGGCGCATTATCATACTTTGAAGAGATATCGGTCATGGGGCAATTTTCCGCCAATAATTATTTGAGAATTAAATGTTAACAACTGCACAAGCTCTGCAGCAATTTGCTGAGGATTATAGCAAAGCTATAGTGAATGAAACGGGATTTTTACCACAAGTCTGTCATGACGAACAATGGTCATCTCCGTGTGAGCGTAATGAAGCCTCGCATGGACAAACTATTCAATGGCAATCACACCAGCGCAGTGAAGCTATTGGTTTTGAAAATATCGAAGAGGCGCTGGAAATCCCGTTGCATCAAGATATAAAAGCCTATTATGGCACAATGTTTAGTGGTTCGTTATTTGCACAAGTCAACGATTGGCAATTTGAGTTGTTGCAAGTGTGGAATGACCAAGATTTAGACAATTTAAGCGGCAATATCATTGGCCACATTTTAATGCAGCGTAAGTTAAAGCAATCTCACACTGTATTTATCGGCTGTTTGGTCAATAGTGAAAAAATGCTGTGCATAGACAATGAAACTGGGCAGGTTGTTATTGAGACCGCAGGCAACAAGCAGCGTGAGGTTATTGCTGACAGTCTGCTGTCATTCTTTGAAATCGCTGTTGTATTGGCTACTCCAGAATCTGAAGAGGCTTATCAACAGCCAGTTGAGATTAAAGCGGGATTAATGCCCCGCTTAAAAGAAGTGATGAAAAGTCTGTTTGGGAAATAAGTCGCGCTAAGAGTTTGGTCTATACCCAAAATCTTTGGAATTGCAGTGCAGGTTTTAAGTTCCAGACAAAACCTAAGTACCTACATCACTGCTTTAGCTGACTTCCTTATGCCACTGGCATAAGGGTTCTGCTTTCGCTCTAGGCAAAGCCGTCAAGGTTAGCAGTGCGTATTTCTTAATAAAACTGCGTTTTCAAGGATGACGGGTATATTAGTTATAGTCCCATGACAGATTTGATACGAGGCGACATTCGTCACACTTAAAATCAAATACGTCATGAATAGGCGCGGCTAATGCCCAAGGTTTATCACAACTTGGGCATAGGCGCTGTTGCTCACTTGCCAAGTCTTTGCCGCCCACGCGATACAGGTAATAGTATGTTGGTATGCCACTAAGCGATTCGAAACGGCGGGTTAAGGATATACCTCGCTGGCTTAGTGAACTATTGATATCGCTAATCTCATGCAATACAGCAAATTCTGCACTGCGACCATTCATTTGCAATTGATCGCATGCCTGCCAATCTTGTTGCCAATTAATCACTTGCTTATAACAGCCATTAGCTATTGCAGGTGCTCGATACAGCGGGATTGGTGCAAAGTGTTCGCCACATCGCAGTGGCGAGCAAGTTTGAATATAACTGGTATATAAGACTTGCCACGGCGCTTGATGCTGTGGGTCGCTCATATCACTGTGTATTTCTTGGCCCTGAATGTCTATTTTTGGTTGTAAAATCCCCGCATCATTTAAACGACGTATGGCCAGATTGACCGCTTGGTTGTTGTAAACATGGGCGAGTGAGTCTTCTTCTGGGCACAAAACTTGTGTCGCAAAATAGCCATCTTTAAGCAGGGTAGGGAACTCACTGCCGATGATTTGACCATTATATTTTAGCTCGGTGATTAAGGCCGATACGGCGCGTTCTACCGCGCTAATCGTGGTGTCTTCAAAGCATTCAAAGGTTAGTTTCGCAATAATCATTATTGAGCATTCTCACGTTGTGTTTTTTTTAGTAGCGTAAGTTCTTGCTGCACAATTCTCAGTTCTTCTCGCAAGATATCAACTTGCTGTGCCAATTTTTCAAGGTCAACAGAACTTTCCTGCACGGTGACAACTTCATCTTGTCCGGCTATTTCGAAGCGCTCTTGAGGGCTTAATGCGGAGAAATGGTTCAGTGTTTTTAGTAACATTGGCATAGGGACGTTACTGCTTAGCTTGGATTTAACAAGAGCCACTGTTGCTTTTTTTCCTTGCGCGGTGAGTTGCATTGCGACTTTAAATATTTGTTGTTCCATGCTGTTTGTCCTCATTCTTGGCTTAGTGCTTCATTTTAGCATTTTTATAGTGACTATTTAGCGAAAAAATATCACTAAATGTCAAAATTTGTGGTTTATTGTAAATGTAAATACGCCAATTAATATTTGTCAACAGGCCAAACAATAGCGCCTGAGTAAGCGGTGCAGGTGACTTATGCGCTTTTAGCTACGACAAAAGTATAAGATGTTCCTAAAAGGTTGTTTATTTCTACTGTTTTTGCTTAATAAGCCTTGCTAGCGCCTAAATTTAATGGTTATTATCGAGTTAAGCTGTTTTTTAGATGAAGTTAATACAGAGAACATTGTGTCACGGCTTGTTGCAAAAAACTGAGCCCTTTTTTAATAGAATAATAATTGGAGTATAAGATGGAGATGATATCGGGGGCTGAAATGGTCATTCGCTCCTTGCAAGATCAAGGTGTAGGGCGCATATACGGTTACCCAGGTGGTTCTGTATTAGATTTATATGATGCGTTGTTTCAGCAATCAAGTGTCGAGCATATTTTAGTCCGTCACGAGCAAGCCGCTGTGCATATGGCTGACGGTTACGCCCGTGCGACTGGCGATGTTGGCACCGTGTTAGTGACCTCGGGTCCTGGTGCAACCAATTGCATTACCGGTATTGCCACTGCTTATATGGATTCAATTCCTTTAGTGATACTGTCCGGTCAAGTACCGACCAATATGATTGGTGAAGACGCATTTCAAGAAACGGACATGATTGGTGTTTCTCGTCCGATAGTTAAGCACAGTTTTTTGTGTAAACGGGCAGAAGATATTCCAATGATTATCAAAAAAGCTTATTACATCGCGTCAACAGGTCGACCTGGACCCGTGGTCGTTGATTTACCAAAAGATATCATCAACCCACAACTTCGTTTTGCTTATAAGTATCCTGACAAGGTCAGTTTGCGTTCGTACAATCCAACAGAACGCGGCCATAAGCGTCAAATTCGCAAGGCGTTGAATACACTACTCGCCGCGAAACGACCAATCGTGTACGCCGGTGGCGGTACTGTGTCTCATAACAGTCCTGAATTATTAGCTAAATTTGTGCAGCGCATTGGTTGTCCGGTAACCACCACGTTGATGGGCTTGGGGTGTTATCCAGCAACAGACAAGCAATCGCTTGGCATGTTGGGCATGCACGGCACCATGGAAGCGAATAAAGCGATGCATCACAGCGATGTTATCTTTGCTGTTGGTGTTCGTTTTGACGATAGAACGACTAATAATTTAGAAAAATATTGTCCAAATGCGACCATTATTCATATTGATATTGATCCAACATCTATTTCAAAAACAGTGTCTGCAGATATCCCCATTGTTGGCTACTCGCATAATGTATTGAGTGACTTGTTGGCCATGTTAGACGATGAAGAGCTCGTTTGCGATAGTGACGCGATGACGACTTGGTGGCAGCAAATAGAGCAATGGCGCAGCGTCAACTGTCTTGCTTATGAAACCAATGATCAGGTATTAAAACCACAGCAAGTGGTACAGGCGATGTATAAAATCACCAATGGTGATGCGTATGTTTGCTCTGACGTTGGCCAACATCAAATGTTTGCCGCGTTATATTACCCGTTTGACAAACCTCGTCGCTGGATAAATTCAGGAGGATTGGGCACGATGGGCTTTGGCCTACCGGCAGCCATGGGCGTAAAAATGGCATTTCCAGAGAGTGATGTTATTTGTATTACCGGTGATGGCAGCATTCAAATGAACATTCAAGAATTGTCGACCTGTTTACAATATGACATTCCGGTGAAGGTGATTATTTTAAATAATCGCTCCTTGGGTATGGTTAAGCAATGGCAGGACATGATTTATAAGGGGCGACATTCGCATTCTTATTGGGACTCGGTGCCAGATTTTGTTAAATTGGCCGAAGCCTATGGTCACATCGGCATCAAGGTCGACAAACCTGAAGAACTCGATGACGCCATGGCCCGTTGTTTTGCGATGAAAGATCGCTTAGTAGTGATGGATATTCGCGTTGATGAAGAAGAACACGTTTATCCAATGTTAATTAAGCACGGATCAATGAATGATATGTACCTTAGTAAAACGGAGCGCAGCTAATGTCTAAAACTGTCATTTCGTTATTAATAGAAAACGAGTCGGGCGCTATATCAAGAATTGTTGGTTTGTTTGCCCAGCGTGGTTATAACATTGAATCGCTAACCGTATCGGTGACTCATGATCCGTCATTGTCTCGCATGACATTGGTGACCACAGGGCCTTCAAAAGTCATTGAGCAGATCATGAAGCAGCTCAATAAGTTGATTGATGTGCTCAAGGTATTAGATCTTAGTGCCGGAGACTGTATCGAGCAGGAAATGTCGTTGGTTAAAATCGCATGCGTAGGACATAAACGTGATGAAGTATGCCGCTTGGTCGATATATTCAACGGAAAAATAATCGACGCAACGCCAAAAATTTACACGGTACGTATTTTTGGTGATGGGACTAAACTAGACGCTTTTGTTAAGCAGCTAGCTTATACCTCTGAAATACTGGAAGTGGTACGTTCTGGTGTGATTGGCATATCACGCGGTGAAAAATCACTAAGACCTTAATGATTAAACCCTTAAGTTACTTTAGACAATAAAAAGCCCGCGATAATCATATTATCGCGGGCTTTTATGTTCAGGGCGAACGCTATGTCATTAACAATGACATATCGTTTATACTGAAAAGATACCTTTTAGCATAAAGAAGATACCAATTGACAGTAGCGCACCTGCTGGCAGGGTAACGACCCAAGAAATCACGATGTTACGAATAACGCCTAGATTTAATGCGGCGATGCCACGGGCCATACCTACACCCAGCACGGCACCAACTAAGGTTTGTGTGGTTGAGATTGGTAAACCAGTCGATGAAGCCAGTACCACTGTTGTTGCTGCTGCAAGTTCAGCGGCAAAACCACGGCTTGGGGTTAAATGAGTAATGCCTTGACCAATGGTTGCCATCACGCGGCGACCAAAGATAGCCAAACCTAATACAATACCAATACCGCCAAGTGGTAATATCCACCAAACAAGAGGAGATTGCTTGGTAATCTCACCGCCATTTTCAACGATTGAAACAACGGCGGCCAAAGGACCAATCGCGTTAGCGACATCGTTTGAACCATGGGCAAAAGCCATACAACATGCGGTAACAATCATTAATAAGGCAAATACCTTCTCAACGCTCGCATAGTGCATCTTTTTGTCTGCTGCAGGGTCAACCTTAAGGCGACGTATGAATACAACACCAATTAACGCGACAACAATCGCAATGGCCAATGATAATAGCAATGCTTCGCTAGTCTCAAAGTGAATGCCGATGTGCTTGATACCTTTCTTAATCGTCACTAAAGACAGTACAAAACCTGATAGTGCCATATAAACTGGTACGTAACGTTTCGCACTGGCCAATGGATCTGGTGTATTAAAGATAAGTTTTTGTGCACTCATAAAGATGAGATACGCAAAGATGCCCGAGATAAGCGGGGTAACAACCCAACTACCGACGATGCCACCCACTTTTGACCATTCTACCGCGTCGCTGTTAACACCAACGGCAGCGAAACCAACAATAGCGCCAACAATCGAGTGGGTAGTAGAAACTGGCCAGCCTAAGTAAGACGCCACTAATAACCAAATACCGGCTGCTAGCAGAGCTGAAATCATGCCAAAGACAAGTAATTCTGGAGAGTCAACAAAATAGGCTGAGTCTATAATGCCTTTACGAATGGTTGATGTTACTTCACCACCGGCTAAATAAGCGCCAGCGAATTCAAAAACCATCGCGATAATAATCGCTTGCTTAATGGTAAGTGCTTTTGACCCTACCGATGTACCCATGGCGTTTGCTACGTCGTTCGCACCAATACCCCATGCCATGAAAAAACCAAAGAAGCCAGCTAGAAGTACTAGCTCGAAGCTATAAGTTGCAATGATATCCATTGAAATTAAACCTTTTTACAATTATGAACGAGCTAACATTAGCTCTAATCGGTCGCCAACGCCTTCGGCCAAGTCGGCTAAATCGCCAACCCAATCAATTACGTTGTATAAGAAAACCACGTCCACTGGGCTTAACTCTTGCTCAATTCCATGCAATGAGTGGCGCAAAGTAATTTGCATTTCATCGGTGTTATTTTCAATGAGATCTAGATCATTGATTAAATCGTCGATGATTTGTAATTCTTTGCCTTGAAAGCCTGTCTCTAATAATTCATCTAATTCATCAATAGCGTTTGCAGCTAAAGCAGATGCTTCGATACAGCGCAGTAAATAGCTCATGAATTCAGATTGAATCGGTTCCGGGATGGCTAACTTTCGGCCGATGATACGACCTGAGATATCTTTTGCAATATTTGCAATTTTATCTTGTTGAGTGATCAAGCCTAATAAATCGGTACGATCGATTGGCATAAAGATACCTTTGGGTAAATTTACACGTACTTCACGCTTTAATTTATCAGCGGCTTTCTCTAGTTGAGATAGTTCTGCTCGAACGTTTGCTGCTTTATTCCAATCTCCGGCATACGCAGCCTTAAAGAATGGAACTAAATGCTCCGCACATTGATGTACCTTGCGGATATGCTCTTGAAGAGGTTTTATTGGTGATTTTGCAAATACACCAAGTATCGAATTTATCGACATATTTTGACCTTTTGATTATGTTTGCTTTCTAGCAATTGAAAAATCGGGCGCATAATAACGTAAGTAGTTTCACATTTAAACATCATTGTTCATTATAATGTCTTATTTTTCACAGGAAATAACGATAAACTGTGTATAAATCCACGATTACTATAGCAGTTCTAACCTATCGATGGGGATTGTATTAAAGTTTTGTGACTTTTTTATGACAAAAATAAAAATTTGGATAAATGATGCAAAATGAAATAGAAATAAAATTAATTGTCAGCGACGAAATTGAAGATGTTTTAAATAAATTATCTAAAGATCAGGGTGTTAAGTTGGTGACTCAAGCGTTCGAATTGGCCAATATTTATTTTGATACGCCAGATAAAAAATTACGAAAATGGGACATGGGTCTACGTATCAGAGTCAATGATCAGCACATTGAGCAGACAATTAAGACCGCAGGGCAGGTGATTGGTGGTTTGCATCAACGTCCGGAATATAATGTTGATATTACGCAAAGAACGCCTCAGTTAGATTTGTTCCCTCAGCAGATTTGGCCAGAAGATTGCGATGTTTCTCAATTGCAAAAAGAGATTAAACCATTGTTTTCAACAGACTTTTCTCGTCATGGTTACATGATGATTTACCCTGATGGCAACGTGGTCGAAATGGTGTTTGACCGCGGAACTATCAGTAGTGATGACAAGAAAGTCGAAATATGTGAAGTAGAGCTCGAATTGGTTAAAGGTAAGCCGGAATTGATCTTTGAGCTGGCCAATCAATTGTCTAAATATTCGCCATGCCGTTTTGGCATCGACAGTAAAGCGGCTCGTGGATACCGACTTGCACAGGGCGTCACCAATCAAGTCGTGCCATTAGTCATGGTGCAAGTGAGTAGTGATGATTCATTAGAGCAGGCTTACGTGAAGACCATTAGCCATGGTTTAAGCCACTGGCAATACCATATTGAACTCTTTATTGAACAGCACGACATATTGGCCTTGCGAGAAGTCAAAAACGGGCTGCAACTTATTATTAAAGCCAACGAGTTGTATCAGGATTTTTTTGCCAATAATGAGTTAAAAGAGCTGACCAAATCGCTTTTTTGGTTGATGGACCAGTTGGCATTCATTGATGATTTACTGCGTCTTGAAGAATTACTGGCTGAAAAAGGTAAGGCATTTAAGAAACTTGAACAAAATAAAAAGATATTCTCATTGCTTACCCAGCAAAGAGACAACTTTCCAGCCACCCAGGATATAGTGACGATATTTAATAGTGCGAAGCATTCACAGTTGGTCTCGAAATTAATGCAATGGTTATACTTTAAACCGTGGCTACAGCAACCTAAACCAAGCCTAGAAAAGTTTCAAAAACACTCAGTTTGCACACAGGCGAGTTCTTTTTTAGCGCAAGATTGGGAATTGGTTCACAAAACCCTGCCGTATGATGAAGACTTGAATTATCAGGATTATTTGGCGCAGCGCTTAAATCTGCAATACAATATGCAAGTAGGTATTTGCGTGGGCAATTTGTTCGACCGTAAAGCGCAGCAGCGATTTCGCGCACCATGGCTTGATATTGCCTATGGCATTGATTTGTTATTACAGTTTGAGCCGATTAAACAGCTTTTACGCGATGAAAAGATTATTGACGATGACAATATTAGTAATTGGCTAGAACGCAAACAGGCGTCCTTAATACACGCGATGGAGCTATCACGTAAATCCGCACTCAAGTCGATACCATATTGGTTATAGGATGAGTTGAGCAATCGCTGCTCATTGCCTTCTCGATAGGACTCCTCGGCAATGTGCTCCTTGATAACTAGATCCTACGTTATTCTAATGGTGTTCGTCCTGAACGTAAAAAGAGTGCCATGGGCACTCTTTTAAAGGACATTGTTAAATTGCTTGGTCAGTAGGTTGACTATTTGTTGATGTCTTTACGTAATTCCACTAACTCTTGCAGTATTTTAGCGTTTTGGTGTCTCAATTCACGGTTCTTGATATTGGTATCAGAGAATCCCATGATTTTAGACGCGATTAACGCGCCAATGTAACCCATCATGCCGACACCAATATAAAACATAAACGTCACGACAACATATCCACCCAAGGTTGTCGGGTAAAAATCACCAAAGCCAATGGTCGAACTAGACATGATCATCACCCAAAATGCTTGGCCGTAGGTATGCACGTTAGCTTGTGCATTAGCCGATTCAAAATACAGTAATAATCCTGCACCTAGGGCGATAATGATATAAACCACCAAAATACCCATTAAGGCTAGGTAGCGTGTTTTATAGTTTACAACCCCGTATTCATCCGTATTGTGAATGGCGCTCATGAAAATCTCCCTAGTCGTGGTCTTTGGCAAATTTAGTCAGCTCTTGCACGACTATTTTTTTGATGTCTAATTGTTGTTGTGGCTCTATGCCATATCTTTCGCCAAGTAACTGATAATCGCTTGGACTAAGGGATACCGTTAATCTTGGACGCTTAGGGCGTAGTGTACAAGGCAGGCCTAAAATTTGGCGTATTTCATCAGACGGGCTAACACCATCTTCTAACGCTTGACGGCGAATTTGATATTGAATTTTTTCATCCATGTCAAAGGCAACTTGTGTCGCTTTGATTGCTTTAGTAGCACTTTGCCACTTTGCAGGCAAGGTCGATGACTTATTGTTTTTTGATGGGCTCATAATGCTCTGTTACTTTGTTAAATGCCCTGATATAAGGACATTATACCTGTCATCCTTGAAACCGCAGTTTTATTAAGAAATACGTCCTGTATTTCTCCAATGGCCGCCGCGAGCGACGTTCAAAATATTTCCAGAATATTTTGTGTCGGCGGGTTCGAATCACAATCACTTAGCTTTTACTGGCTAAG
>JABSRV010000085.1 GCA_013214905.1 Psychrobium sp.
ATATTGAATCAGAAGCAGCGCCTTCAAGTTGTTTATAGCGCGACTAACGAGGTGATTAGGCCTAGCTTGTTTGGCGTATTTATCATTACCATCGTCTATATACCTCTCTTTACCCTCACGGGCGTTGAAGCAAAAATGTTCCAGCCAATGGCAGCAACCGTTGTGATGGCGTTAATGGCGGCGTTAGTACTTTCATTAACGTTGGTGCCAGCGGCTGTTGCGCTGTTCATGAGTGGCAAAATAAGTGAAACCGAAAGTCGCGTGATCACAGGGGTTAAGTCGATTTACAAACCCTTGCTCGAAGGCGCCATGAAACTGCGTTGGTTAGTCTTGCTGCTCGCTAGTGTCTTAGTCGCCTTTTCTATTTGGCTTGCCAGTACGTTAGGCTCAGAATTTGTGCCGCAACTTAATGAAGAGGACATCTTGCTACAAGCTATACGCATTCCTGGTACATCAATCGAGCAGTCGGTAGCGATGCAAAAATCTCTGGAGTTGTCGATCAAAGAGTTTTCGCAAGTCAAAAATGTATTCTCACGCATTGGCACGCCAGAAGTCGCTAACGATCCTATGCCGCCGAACATCGCCGATACTTATATCATGCTGCACCCCCGCAGTGAATGGACCGACCCAACGATAACCCACGACGAATTAGCGACACAAATAGTTGCGGCCGTATCAGGGCAACCGGGCAATAATTTTGAGTTAACTCAACCCATTGAAATGCGCTTTAACGAATTAATTTCAGGGGTTCGAGCCGACTTAGGTATTAAGGTTATTGGCGATAATCTTGACCAGCTTTTAGCCAGTGCCAATGAAATAAGGGAAGTATTAGAAACCATCGACGGCGCACACGACATCGCCGTGGAGCAAGTGACAGGCTTGCCAATGCTGTCGATAATACCTAAACGCATTGCACTTGCGCGATATGGAATTAGCGTCTCGCAGCTGCAACAAACTATTGGCAGCGCGATTGGTGGGGAAAATGCGGGCGTCATTTATGAAGGCGATAGACGATTCAAATTAGTGGTTAGATTGCCTGAACATATTAGAACCGACGTGAGCCGACTAACGCAACTGCCCATAGCATTGCCAAACGGTCAGTACGTGCCGTTGTCAGAAGTCGCCACGCTTGATATATCGCCAGCGCCTAATCAAATCAGTCGTGAAAATGGTAAACGCCGTATCGTGATCACCGCAAACGTGCGAGGGCGCGATCTAGGATCCTTTGTCAGTGAAAGCAAGAAAAAAATACAGCAACAAGTGAATATTCCCGCCGGTTATTGGCTTGAATATGGCGGTGCGTTTGAGCAACTAGCGTCGGCGAGTCAACGTTTAAGCATTGTAGTGCCGCTAACTTTGGTGCTTATTTTAGGACTATTAATCATCGCCTTTGGCAATATCAAAGATGCCCTGATCATTTTCAGTGCGATACCACTGGCCTTAACGGGCGGGGTTATTTCCTTATGGCTGCGCGGCATGCCGTTATCAATATCGGCGGGCGTTGGCTTTATCGCGCTCTCTGGCATTGCGGTATTAAATGGATTGGTGATGCTGACCTTTATTCGCGATCTTTGCCAAGAACGAGGTGAGCTAATCTCGGGGATTATTGACGGCGCGATGATCCGCTTAAGACCGGTATTAATGACCGCGCTAGTGGCTGGGCTCGGTTTTGTGCCTATGGCACTTAACTTAGGCACTGGCGCCGAGGTTCAGCGACCACTAGCTACAGTGGTGATTGGCGGTATTTTGTCATCGACATTGCTAACGCTAATTGTCTTGCCAATTTTATACCGCATCGCGCATCAACGTAGTTTTAACCCACAAAAAACTAACTAACAATAAGAGTAGAATCACCCAGCTTTGATAATACTTATCACCGGCTGGGTGCTTATACCATTGCCATAAAACCTGAATTTAGGTTACGGCATCCAAATTTTATCGATATCTAATAATTCGACAGATTAGTCATTGAATTTTAAGATATAAGTTAAGAATTGGCATGACTAATTCAGCCGAGATGGCTGTAGTGAACAGTTTTACATTTGAACTTTTTTCAGCAGTTATCCAACGCCTTTATACCAGCAATGATGATGTTCATTCGCACATTGTCGTAACGCCTGCTCGCTACCAGAAAAATTTCTATACTGTCGTCGAAAGTTTTTTACCACTTCTATCCAATCATCAGAATTAATACCTAGCACTTGAATTAGTTTTGGGGAACATGAACCTATCGCACCACGTTTTGTAGGTGATATAGCACGACCGCTCCAATCCGCTAGTTCCATAATCGTATAAAGTAAAAGCGACCGAATGTTTGTCTTCGCTAGATCCAAATGGAAGTAAATATCTGGGTTGTATTTGAGGGGAAGACAAATCAGATGAGTTTTCTTTTTGTCTGCTTGCTTGATTATGTTTATATTGCTTTATGCGTGCTTGAATCGATGTGTAATCACTGCTTTCTAAGTCATCACACATCCCTGCTCTCACAGGGTTTAAATCGACATATATCATGCAACTTAGCAGCGATTTTTCGTCCAATAACGCTTGTGAGTAGTACCTTCCTTCCCAATAGCGACCTTTGCAGTTATCTTCTTTATTGGCTTCCCTAGCTATGCTTTCATTAAGATTGCGCATATACCAGCTAATATCATACAATCGAGTTCGCCACTGCGAAACTATTTCAGTCACTTTATCTAATCTTGCCTTATCTTCAATCATGGCGTTTCGATACAAATCAACCAATACAAACGATACCATCGCTCTATGACTTCATCTTGTGTCCATGCAAGCCCTTTTTCTCGATCTACTTTTAAGACAAGGTGATAGTGATTGCTCATAATCGCGTACGCGGCGATATCAATAGCAAACACCGATGACAACAACATTATCTTATCCCAAACCCACTGCCGTCGGTGATTATAATTTTTCCCCGTGTATTTATCTTCACCGCACAAAAAAGCACGGCGAACACAACGAGAAATCACGTGATAGTAAGGTGTTGCAGCTAAATCAATTAAACCCTCCCTAGCCATAATCATTACCCCAACAATTGCTGAAACAATAACTAACTTAGTACAAAATAATAGATTTAAGACGTCCAAATTTTATGGGTGTCTAATAATTCACTTTCCAATTAACTAAATTAAAGTAAGAATAATCTATTGGTGAAATTATGCTAAAACGCCCTTGAATGACAGCTTACGAAACAACATGCTAAAGGCGGCAATGATCCTTGGCTCTTGAGCACGTCACTTAAACAGACCAACTCACTTGGTAGGCGGGCTGTAGCCATTTACCGGACAAGAATGCAAATCGAAGAAGTATTCCGCGATATGAAATCCGCAATATTTGAGCTAGGGTATAACGCGAGTAAGAGTTACAAAGTGAAATGTCTAGCTGCCTTACTTTTCTTAAATCTAATCGCGAGCCTTGTGTTAATATTGCTTGGCATGGCATGGCAGTAATAATGGCGAAGCAACACTACCAGTATCAAGACAATACCACTAAAACATGACGGGGGCTGTCATATCATTTTGTCGGACTTAGAGCTATTTCCGACCAAAGGAAAAAATAGTAAGCCATCAGATTAGACAAGCGCTTAAAGAGATCCATTCCTTAATCGAAGTAGTTAACTATGACATTAAAATTGGCGGGAATCGCTCAGAACCTACCCCCTTTACTTTAGACTATTTTTTGTCTTGATAGGCAATTCTCAGTGACATCACAAGCACAGCCAAAGCTACTACCCAGTCAACAAAAAAGTGACCCTTCTCATAGTAAAAGTATATAAACTGAAATAAGTTCAGACCGAAAAAGCAAAGCAAGAACGTTTTACCATCAAATTTTTTTAAACTAAAACTCATAATTCATCTCGATAACATATTTTTATTTTTTTGATTAAAGTTCATTTTAAGCTGTTAGCGCTGAGTGAATACTAATAATATAGTTATACCAAATCGGGTTGGTAATTTTTATTTCATACATTAGGTGTCGATAAGTATTATCGATGTTGGCTCCTGCTCGCAAAAATGTAGATACATTATCCCCTCACTCGCCATATCGAAATCCCTAATAGCCAAATTTAACGCATCAAACCCTAAATGTGGCTGTTTTGTAAACATTCCATTATCTAATAAATATTTCAGGATCGATATCTGTTTTAAAATAACACTATTTTTAATAACAGTTCTCCCTAGTAGATCTATATAATCAAGTGATAAACCATAAGGGATAAATTTCTTTATGGCGTTTAGGTTTCCATTATAAATAAAATGGTGTATTGCACTTGAAGGTAGAACACCACCACGATCAAGTAATGAAGCGATGAAGTTTATGTTAGCGTCTAAATTAAGACAAATTTGAATCAAAATAGACCAATACCCAACGTCAGCATGGTCAAGTTTTTTAATTAGATTGGTAGCCTCGTTCCATTTACGGCTTGTGATTAACTTTATTGCCTCTTGAATAAGATCCTTTATTTCGTTATTCGATTCAAGCTCCGTACTTATTTCTTCTTGAAATTTGGCAGACAACACTTCTAGCTGATTCGGCCTGTATCTCTCGACCGTTCGTTTGCTATTAAGGTCTTTATTAATTGATAAGTATGTTTCAATATCTATCTTATTGTCGAATAATTTTTTTGCATCTAAAATCTGCTGTTCTATATTTTGACGACTAATCTCTTCTTCAAAATATGCTGGAGGTGCGACTTTTACTTTATTTATTTTAGGTAACTGTTTCTGATCTTTTTTTACTATGCTAGCCATGAGTTTTCGACCCAACGGCTTAAACAGAGCATCACATGGCAAGATATTGTCTGAGATTGCAAACTTGGTAGATAACAATGTCATTGTGCCTCTTATTGATAAGCAGCAGTTTAGCATTTGGCAGGTAAGCGACGCACATGCATATCTTGAATCAGGCAAGGCCGTGGGCAAGGTTGTTTTAACGGCTTAACGGCTAATTGAACTTAAAGAGTCCATTTCATCATTGGACTCTTTTTTCATCTACTTCAACAACATTCTTCTAATCCATTGATGCGCAGGATAGGCATAACGCATATTATTTGCTCTGCGGCGAGGGGTTTCGCCATAACGTTGCCATTGTAATTTCACGTTTTTTACCCTGACCAACAACAAGATAAATGTAAACAATGCTTAAAGCGATTGAAGAATATTTAAAAACATTTGCTTCTAATTCACCAGCTGCACCGCCCGACATGCCAAAGATTGTATAAGCTGCATTCATTAATATGTGCATCCACAACGGAAACCAAATACGGTAACCACATTCACAATATAACCAAGCAAACCATGTACCTGCGACAGCGGTGATGGCGAATGCCAAAAAGCCTGACATTAGATCATTTCCTTGATAAATATGACCTAAACCAAAAACAACGGAACTAACTAGCTCAGCAGGAACAAAGCCCCAGCGACAATAACGAAATAGAACACCAAACAATACCGCTCTAAAAACCAGTTCTTCAAATAAACCAGCGTAGATCGAACCAGTGACTATATTAGCCAATGACAAGTTCAATTCACTACTTAAATAAATGTAACCTAATACCATAGGTAGGCAGCACATTAACGCTGCCATAAAATAGGTGAGAGAGTCTTTTAGAGCTACCCCAAGAACGTGCTGCCATGGTTCGTCTCTAAATAGCCAAAGCGCTGCGACAACCAACGCTCCGTATAAAAACCCATATTTTGCGGGCATCAGCAATAGATAGGTTTGCTGATCTAACGCCAATATTAGTTCAGACCACCCTTCACCCCACAGACTCCTCATTAGAAAGTGACAGCCAATAAATACGCTTATTAGTATTAATGCTTTTATTTTGTTATTCATTTTTTTCCTTGAGTTCAAAATTTTTATTGAAATCAAGCATGAAGAATAAACGCCACAAAATCGATGTATTAGGGCTTAGCGCCAACCTAAAATGGCTGCTAGCAATCTTTGGGGCTGATTAACAAGAAGATGGGATGAATGACAATGCTTCTTTTATTGCGCTCACATGTGAGCGTGATACAGGAACCGTAATATCCGTCGACTTAAACGACAATTGCAAGCCAGCAGCGTTGCCATTGCTTGCCTGCACAAGTAATAAATTAACTGCATAAGAGCGGTGGCAACGATGAATTGACGTGTTTTTTGGCAATTGCGTTAATACATTGATGAGCGAACTTCGTAATAGTTTATAGGTGATTTCGCCCGTATCGACAATCACTAGCTCACAATAATTATCAGCAGATTTAATAAACAATAAGTCTGACATTGTCACCGTTAACTGGTCATTTTTATTGTCGCCAGTTAATACTACGGCTAACGATTGAGATGCACCGACTGATAGTACATCATTGTTTTTTAACGGCTCTGCAGCGTATTTTTGCGCCGTGATTTTGTCTCCATGGCGATTCACAACAACCATAAAAATAATAGGAAAAAGTCCAATAGCCAATACATAAAAAATAAACAAAAGTTGATTTTGCCATAGCCATGACCCCAATACAGCGACGACAAAGTAGCTGTGATTAGCGACCGCTATACATATGAGATAAATAATGGGGATCAATACACGGCGCCAACACTGAGCTATCGTTACACGCAGCAATGTTATCTCTAACATACCAGCGAATAATAAGGCGCAAAAGGTGGCTAATCCATAACCTGACAATCGAAGGAATTTGTACGATATCGCATCGTTGTAAGTGCCAAACGGTTGAAATAAAACCAATACCAGCACGGTTACAACACTAAACAACACCGCCCTTTGCATCACTATTTGTCTTGATGCTAAATTATCTTCCTGTAATAACAACATGATAAGAGTCTTTAAAAATAAAACCAGCTGAAAAGTAACACAAATTAACGAGGTATGGAGAACTTACTTAATTTTCGATGTAATCTGACTTAATAAGGCCGTAACATTTGAGATCGTGAAATTGGTTCTTCCAGTAACCACTTTGTCGCCTAAGCCCCTCTTCTTTAAAGCCAAGCTTTAACAAAACAGATTCAGACGCCGCATTGCCGGGCACCGTGTCGGCTTGAATTCGATTAAGTGTTCCACAAGGTAGTTTATCCAGAAAGGCAGCGCTAACAATTTCGTTGACCGCTTCAGTAACATAGCCTTTGCCCCAACATTTAGGCAGTAAATCGTAACCAATAACTGCATTTTTCATCTTAATGCTCCACGAATTAAAACCACAGGTGCCAATAAAGCAGTCGTCGTCTTTTAATCGTATCGCCCAGCGCATTCCAGAGTTTTCATTAAAACGGTTATTGAAAAACTGAATAAGATTTTCGGCTTGAGATACATCATTAAAAGCCTCAAGATCATAATATTTCACCACTGACTCATCAGAAAACAAGGTGAATAAGTCGCTAGCATCATCAACAGTTAACATGGTTAATCGTAAGCGCTGTGTTTCAAATTCGGGGAACGACAAGCAAGTTTCTCCTTAAAGTATTATCAAGTTACTGCTTTTATTATCAACTAATGAAACAGCTTTGCTAATGACAATATCAGAAAACTGACCTTAAAGGGGAGTCACTACTTGCATTTATTACGGCGTAAATTCATTGGGGAAAACAAACCAGCCTGCAGGCGACAATGCTTACCAACTTATCTCAGGACCTGCGGGCACAATACCCGTTGGGTTAATGTGTTTATGAGAAAAGTAATAGTGCGTTTTCATATATTCAATATCAACAGTTTCTCTGATACTGGTTATGTTCACTAAGTCCAACAAGTATCGGTATAGATGCTCATAGGTATTAAGCGCTCTTTTATTGGCCTTGAAATGCACTTGGTATACCGCTTCAAAACGCACTAATGTTGCAATTAAAAACAAATCAGACAACGTAATCTCGCCGCCAAATAAGTATCTAGACTGGCCCAGTCGTTCATCGAGTGTTGCTAACGTTGTAAATAACTCGTCACTAGCTATGTCGTAGCTATGTTGTTCACGCGCAAAACCAACATGATAAACCTTTCGGTTAACCTGCTGATGCAGCCAATCATTTAACGCTAATATTTCGTCCTTTAAACGTGCTGGCACTAACTCTACTGGATTTGTGGCTAAAGACAGCCAATTGCTCGCCAGCTCTAGCGCCATAGCCGATGAATCGTTGCCAACAATAGTGTGGGTTTCTTTGTCCCAAAGGATCGGCACAGTGACTCTGCCAGAATAAACAGGGTTGGCTTTTTGATATAACTCCACCAGCCCTTGCGTGCCATTTAACGTGTCGGGGTTGCTCTGGTCAAAGATCCAACCATCGCCATAGCGTTTGGCTGCCACTGAAGACACTGAAATGGCGTGGCCTAAACCAAGGTAATTAATGACCAAATATGGACGGTGTGCAAAGGGGCAGGCATAAGACATGTACAAATGATAACGCCCTGCTTTGGGTTTACTCGGCAATTCAAAAGTGTCTTCCTCTGACAACTCACTAGCTTCTTTATTGGGATACCATACGCCTTTATCTAAAATAGCCATGTGCGACTCCTTTGTTGGTTATTGACACTGCCGATTCACTAATCTTGCTTTACTAACTTTAGTGCAAACACACAACTTTACGCCATCTTATGCTGAAATGATTTACTGCAACGCCAACTCATTTCGTTAAGCTGTCTTGTAGTGTTGTTTCAACTATTTCTAATTTTTTTAGTTGTTTACGTAACTCACTTAACGAGAGTGCACCTGATATTAGCCACTGCTCGTTTATCACTAACGTTGGCGTCGATTGAATACCAAATTGATGCGCCAATTTTCGACCCATTTTAATTTCTTGCACTCTATCTTTGGATGCATAATCTCTTAGAAAACGCTGTCTGTCTAATCCCATTTCAACCGCGATATCAGCAAGTATATCGAGATCGCCAATATTTCTATTTTTACTCATATATGCGTATATCACTGCGTCAAAATAGTTTCAACACTCTTGTTGACCACCTTGTTTTTGAGCAGCCTTACAAGCAATTAAACCGGGACTTGATGTCGGATATTCGAATGGTTTTTTTCGCATCCCTTCGACGTTAACACGCTTTTCATCATCAGCCAGCGCACATTGATCCCAGTGCCCTAATATGATTTTCATTGCTTGTTTCATTGAACCAAACTTTCGTATCATTTCGTTTTTATCTGCAGATAACGCAAAAGCATGATGATGCACATCTAAGTTCATTTCTTTGGCTAATTGACGCATCTCGGTGACGTTTGATCACTAATTCATGCCCACGTTTTAATATCAATACCATTTCATTTACAGTTGGTACACCATCGATTTCTTTAATTGAACTGAGCGTTGAAAAAGCCTTATAATTAGTGTTATTCCCTATAAAGAATTTTCAAAAGAAAGGACTATGGCGGTTAACTCTTTATCCGTTTTTAGGTCTAATTTTCCATCCGTAATTTTTTCATGGTAGCTGCCGACACTATATGTGCCTTTAACATCACCTCCCCACCACGGCATCAATTCAGCCATTGCTTTGAGGTTTGTTGCACCACCGCTCTCACCAGGGGATGCGCTTAATAATAGAACTGGTTTTGTGCTTACGCCAAAGAATGGCTGACCAGGCTCTGTTGCTCGACTTAACCAATCGATAATATTTTTCAAAAACGCGGGCATTGACCCGTTATGTTCAGGCGAAGCGATGATTAAGGCATCATGTTCGATCATTGTTTGTCTTAGTTTTTTCACTTGCTCGGGAATGCCCTTATTTTCGATATCAATGCTATAAATAGGCAAAGGAAAGTCATTTAAGTCTATGATAGTTACTTCATTTTTCACCACTTTACTGGCGGTTATATTAATCAAATTTTGATGAATTGATTGGCTATGATTGCTGCCAGAGAATGCTAATATCTTTTTCATGTGTTTTCCTTAAATCGTTTAGCCGTCTTACTTTATCGACTCTAATCTCGTTATAGATGAGCCTAAATATAACGCTCAGAGATTTGTGGATAAACATCACATGGGTGATATTATAATTTACTCAGAGTGAACTATAAGGTGATATGGGCGAATTATGGATAAATTAAGAGCTATAACTGTGTTTAGGCGTGTCATTGAGCTAGGCAGTTTTAAAGCGGCAGCTGAGGATATGGCATTGTCCAAAGCAGCCATTAGTAAAAATATTAGTGAACTGGAGGATTTTCTGAAAACACCACTCATTAATCGCACCACGAGAAAAATGCATATTACGGAGAATGGTCAGCATTATTTTAATCATGTATGTGCAATTTTAGACGACTTATCCAATGCTGATTTATCGATCATAGAATCTTCGCACCACCTAAGAGGAAAAATTAAAATCAGCATGCCTATGTCCCTCGGCGTTTTACAAATAAACCCAGCAGTGTGTGAATTTATGCAGCTGCACCCAGAAATATCGGTTGAGGTCACGATGGTTGATCAATATGTCGACTTAGTAAAAGATGGTATCGATGTTGCGATTCGTGGAGGCGGTGAACTAAAGAATTCAAACCTTAGGTTTCGAAAATTACTCGACTTAAAACGTATACTTTGTGCATCACCGAAATACATTGAGCATGCAAAAGAATTAATTAGCCCCAGTGATCTTTGCTTACATAACTGTCTTGTTTATAGTTTATCTTCATCACCTAGGCATTGGGTCTTTAGTCATCTAGATAAAACTGAAGCCGTTAATTTAACACCAGGTTCTTATGTGGTTAATAATGGCTTAGCGTTAAAACAAGCCGTACAAGCAGGACTAGGAATATCATTAACGCCGGAGTTATTTGTTGAAAAAGAAATTGAGTCTGGTGAGTTAGTTAACTTATTGCCCGAATGGAAAGCACAAAGCCATGCTCTTTATGCTGTATATCCATATCATAAAGAGCAATCACAAAAAGTGAGAACGTTTATTGATTTTCTTGTCGATTATTTTAATCGATAACCATGTTCAGTCAGCCGTTTCTAGCACGTTAATTATCCAATTTAATTGACTTAAACGTCGGTAATGGGTTGCTAGGAGCCACAAAAAGAAAACGTTGTTCGCCGTGAAATAAGCGCCAACTAACTGCCTAACTTAGTTTGTTTTTGACAAATATTTAGCTTTTCCTGTTCAATTTTGTCGTTTTGTAATACTTGTTTTAAATCTTCAGTACGTTGTCTAACAGCAACACCATAACTTTATCGTCACCCCATTTATCTGCAAGTATTGTCATTGATTATATATCATGCTCAGTGAATAGTTTGCCAGCCCTTGCGGCGTCTTCTTGTTTGTTGCCAAGTAAAATTAATGCTTCAACACCGAGGTTGACAGCGGAATCAAACGTTTCACGTTTAAAACTGGTTACACCCAGTTGCATAATTTGATAAGCATGGCGTCGGTCAATGGCACGGACCATAATTTTTAGATGCGGGTAATACTTGTGAGCCAACGCTATAATATCTAGCGTCTTGTCGCGCTCATCCACTGCAATAACCAGCATTTTCGCCTCTTTAGCCCTAGCGGCTTCAAGTAAGTCCTGGCGAGCAGCATCGCCATAGAAAACTTTATTTCCAAAACGCCGTAGTAAGTCAACTTGGCTGGGGCGATGATCTAAAATAGACAAATGATATCCCTGAGCCGTCAACAACCTTCCGATAACTTGACCGAAACGCCCATAACCAGCAATGATTACATTTTTGGTCGGTTCTAATTCACTAATTGAATCAAATTCTGGCGCTTTAAACGTTGCTCTAGCGAGTGATTTTTCGTACATAATCAATAATAAAGGTGCACAAAGCATTGATATAGCAACGATGAGTGTGATTAATTTAGTTTGCTCTACAGAGGTGATGAGTAAATTATTTGTTAGCGATAACAAGACAAAAGCAAATTCCCCCCCTGTGCTAAAGCCAGTGTAAATAATAGCTTCTGATTGCCTTTCATTTTGAATATATGCGCTAAGAAGTACAGAACCATGGCCTTAATAACAATAAGCCCTATCACGCCCAAGGTAACAATTTCAATTTTCTCATAAAGTAATGGAAAATCGATTGAGACTCCTACGGTAATGAAAAATAAACCAAGTAGTAGCCCTTAAAAGGTTCGATATCTACTTCTAATTCGTGCCTAAATTCACTTTCAGCCAACACTACGCCGGCCAAAAACGTTCCCAACGCTGGTGATAAGCCTATTTTTTCCATTATAAGTGCAATAGCAATAACCAATAACCAATAACCAATAACCAATAATAATGCCGTAATCGTGAATATTTCACGTAGGCGCGTTTCCGCAATGTATCGAAATTATGGGAATGAGATATATTTTCCCGCAAGAATAATTGCAGCAATTACAGTTAATGAAACAATCACTTGGCCATAAATAGGTAAATGACCAATTAGGCTATGACTCGTTGACTCAGTGGATGTTAATTCCTCAAAGGCAAGTAACGGCAAAATGGCTAAAATTGGAATAGCCGCAATATCTTGAAATAGAAAAACCGAGAATGAATTTTGTCCTGCGTCTTGCTTTATCCAACCTTTTTCAGTCAAGGTTTGTAACACTATTGCCGTCGAGGATAGAGCCAGCATTAATCCAATGGCTAACGCCGTTTGCCAAGGTAAACTTAGTGAAAACCAACAAATAACAAAAATTATCGACGTTGTTATGGCGACCTGTAATCCACCTAACCCTACAATCGAATGCCTTAATTTCCAAAGTCTCGCTGGTTGCAGCTCTAATCCCACCAAAAATAACATCATGACGACACCAAACTCTGCAAAATGCATTACACTAGTTTGATCTCCAACTAAGCCCAATAAATTGGGGCTAATCGATATACCCGCCAATAAATAGCCCAGTACAGAACCCAGGCCCAGCCTCTTGGCGACAGGCACCGAAATAATTGCGGCCACTCAATAAATGACAGCTATCAAGCATTCAATCTAAATGAACCAGCGATCCACTAACCATACTCTTTGTCTGCTCGATAACAATGTTTTGCATAGCGCCATTGAGTTTCACGTGGTTCACCGACTGTTGCTACGCCTAGTGTATTGCTTTATGTCTATCTTGCAACTGTAATACCATCGTTGCGATGAGTGATAAAAACATGCCCGGAAATATAATATAATCAATGCTTTTCCCTTCAATAAATAGCATGATAAAAGCGACAAAGGCAGGACTTAAATAAATATACGCCATGACTTTTACGGGACCTAATACCAAGGTTGTTTTTTGAATAATGAAAGTAGAAGCAAGCGTTGTAAATATCGACAAATATCCCATATGAAGCCATAAATCCACGTCAAGCAAGCCCCAATTAAGTGGTTGGTCCAAAATCAATAACGCCAACAGCATCCAGCCAGCACCACACAACAGTGTGCAAAAAACAATAACGAGCAATTCATCTCCGCGATAAAGCAATTTCAAGGAAATCGAAAAGAACACCATTGAGATACAGCCCGCTAAAAAAAGAGCATCCCCCCAATTTAAAGAAAATGCCAATAGCGCTTCAATATCACCACCAAAGATAACCCAACATGTCCCGCAAGAACCGATGAAGTAGACCAATAGCATTTTTTTAGTAATCTTTTCTTTAAAAGCAAATATGCTACATATAGCGGTTAATAAAGGTACTAAGGTGTATAAAGTACCTGTATTTAAAGCTGTCGTTGTCTTTAGCGCTTCAAACATGCAAATAAAGAATATTGAAAAGAATAAACTCATGATTAAACTTCGAGGGAATGCGCTAACAATGCCATGTCTATATTTCGATTTAAGCAACACAATCGGCAACAACACTAATGAAGCAATAAGAAAACGAAGTAACGTTAACGAAAAAGGATTTATAACGCCCGCTAACTTTTTAGATGAAATGAAAGAACCAGCAACCAATAAAGTAACTAATATTGCTAGCAAGTGATATTTTACATGACCCATATAAGACCTCATTCTAAATGACGACGCCGTGGCGAAGATAATATAAACAAGCCCTCGAAGAAGAAGGGCTTATTTAATTCGCATATAGAATAGGGGGGAGGGTGTAAAAATAATTGTGTAACTGCTCATTATCTATACCCTACAAAAAGGTAAATAATAATGAGCACGATAATGGATAATAAAAAACT
>JABSRV010000086.1:0-2629 GCA_013214905.1 Psychrobium sp.
AATGTCGTGGGTCATTTGGATTATTTTTGTGAAATAAAATAACCATATCCTAATTATTCACTGATCTACAGATATTTCTCTAACGCGAAACTAAGCGCTATAAAAGTAATAAAACTCATATGGACCAACAAAATTCAGACGCAAGCAATAGACCTATATTAAAGTTAAAACCTAGTAAAAATCTAGACGTTGCAAACAAAGTTAAGCTACAGCTTAAATCTACGGCTAAAAACCACAAAGACACTACCATCATCGTTAATGCCAGTGCCTACGATCGTGTTATTCAAGAAATGAATGACAACGATGG
Source organism: Psychrobium sp. (assembly GCA_013214905.1). Taxonomy (GTDB): domain Bacteria; phylum Pseudomonadota; class Gammaproteobacteria; order Enterobacterales; family Psychrobiaceae; genus Psychrobium. The sequence goes on from JABSRV010000086.1 coordinate 308, forward strand.
TGCTACCACTTATCAAACTCGTTTTGATCTAGCGGTGGCTGCTTTTGAACATACAGCGGCTTATGACGGCATGATCGCTAACTACTTTGGCACCATGGTGCCATCGCATCGCGACGAAAGCAGCGATGATTCAAAGTTTGCGCGCACTTTCAATACACAGTTCATCAAGCAACAAGACTTACGTTATGGCGAAAACAGCCACCAGCAAGCGGCGTTCTATGTTGAAGAAAACCCAAGCGAAGCGTCTGTCTCTACCGCTAAGCAATTACAGGGTAAAGCTTTATCATTTAACAACATTGCTGATACTGATGCCGCACTTGAATGTGTTAAAGAATTTTCTCAACCAGCCTGTGTTATCGTCAAGCATGCTAACCCATGTGGCGTAGCCATTGGCGACGACATATTTTCAGCTTATGATCGCGCTTTCAAAACCGACCCAACGTCAGCGTTTGGCGGCATCATTGCCTTTAACCGCGAATTAGACGCAGATACAGCCGAAGCTATCGTGTCACGTCAATTCGTAGAAGTTATCATCGCGCCTTCTGTGACTAGCGCCGCGCAGCAAATTATTGCCGCGAAAAAGAACCTTCGCTTATTAGAATGTGGTGAATTCACCGCTAAAGGCGCAGCCTTGGATTACAAGCGTGTTAATGGCGGCATGTTAGTGCAAGACAAAGACCTTGGCATGATTGGTTTAGACGACCTCAAAGTTGTCTCAAAGCGTCAACCAAGCGAGCAAGAACTTAAAGATTTAATGTTCTGCTGGAAAGTGGCTAAGTTTGTTAAGTCTAATGCGATCGTTTATGCCCGTGACGGCATGACCATCGGTGTTGGCGCGGGTCAAATGAGCCGTGTTTACTCTGCTAAAGTCGCTGGCATTAAAGCAGCTGACGAAGGATTGGAAGTGATTGGTAGTGTGATGGCATCAGACGCCTTCTTCCCTTTCCGTGACGGTATCGACGCAGCTGCCGAAGCAGGCATTAGCTGTGTTATTCAACCGGGCGGTTCTATTCGTGATGAAGAAATTATTGCTGCGGCTGATGAAGCGAATATGACGATGATCTTCACTGGCATGCGTCACTTCAAACACTAGGATTTATGATGAATGTACTAATTATTGGCGGCGGTGGCCGTGAACATGCGTTAGCATGGAAAGTTGCACAATCAGCTAAAGTGAGCAAAGTATTTGTGGCGCCGGGTAATGCGGGTACTGCACTAGAAGATAAGTTAGAAAATGTTGCGTTTGACGTCAATGATATCAGCGGTTTAATCGCATTCGCTAAAGAAAATGACGTAAACATGACCATTGTTGGTCCTGAAGCGCCTTTAGTTATCGGTATTGTTGACGCATTTGAAGCGGCTGGTCTGAACTGTTTTGGCCCACGTGAAGGCGCTGCGCAGTTAGAAGGCTCTAAAGCGTTTGCCAAAGACTTTTTAGCACGTCATAAAATCCCTACAGCATGGTACGAAAATTTCACCGAAATCGAGCCAGCGTTGGCATATGTTCGTGAAAAAGGTGCGCCTATTGTGATAAAAGCCGACGGCCTTGCCGCTGGTAAAGGCGTTATTGTGGCGATGACATTAACCGAAGCCGAAGATGCTATTAAAGATATGTTAAGTGGTAATGTCTTTGGTGACGCAGGCAGCCGTGTGGTTATCGAAGAATTCTTAGATGGCGAAGAAGCATCGTTTATCGTGATGGTTGACGGTGACAATGTGCTAGCGATGGCGACGAGTCAAGATCATAAACGTGTTGGCAACGGTGACACTGGCCCTAACACAGGTGGCATGGGCGCTTATTCACCAGCGCCCGTAGTAACACCAGCCATGCATGATCGCATCATGGAAGACGTCATTTACCCAACAGTTAATGGCATGAAAGCCGAAGGTAATACCTATACTGGTTTCCTTTACGCTGGATTGATGATTATGAGCGACGGTACACCGAAAGTTATCGAGTTTAACTGTCGTTTCGGCGACCCAGAAACACAACCAATCATGATGCGTTTACAATCTGATTTAGTTGACCTGATTCAAGCTTCTTTCGATAAAAAACTTGATACGGTCACCGCTAAGTTCGATGCTCGCGCGGCTGTTGGTGTTGTTTTAGCCGCGGGTGGTTACCCTGCAAGTTATGATAAAGGTGATGTTATTTCTAATATCCCTGAAGCCACTAGCGACGCCAAGGTATTCCACGCGGGTACAAAAATGCAGGGTGATGATGTCGTTACCGCCGGTGGCCGCGTTTTATGCGCCACAGCATTAGGCGAAACAGTAACCATCGCACAGCAACGTGCTTATGAGCTAACCAAGCAAATAAAT
>JABSRV010000086.1:2639-13994 GCA_013214905.1 Psychrobium sp.
TTGGAAGGGGTCATTTTATCGCACTGACATTGCATATCGAGCAATAGCTCGCGAGCAAACATAATTTGTCGATAAAGAGCGGTTAACTAACCCTCATAAAATGAAGCTTCTGCCTCTTATCAGGCAGGAGCTTTTTTTTGCGTATTTTCCGATGGCCACGGGATTTTAGATAATTTTACCAACCTTCACAACTAATAACCGAACAAAAAACAACCTAACTTTCATTGCCTTTATTGACTAACTCCGTTATTTTCTTATTAACCCATGGAAAAGGATCGCTAGTTGAAATGAATAAATGTCGCTTACTGATCATCACGTTACTAACAACTCTATCGCTTGGCGCCCCCGCCATTGCTGCGTCAAAACAGGTACGCTGGCAACTGGCAGAAACTTGGCCGACCAATTTACCGATCTTTGGCGATACCACCAAAAACATGGCAAAAATGGTCAAGGAAATGTCTAATGGTCGTTTTATCATTCAAATCCATTCTAAAAATAAGCACAAAATGCCATTTGGGATATTTGACATGGTTAAAAAAGGTCAATATCAAATGGGGCATTCAGCCAGCTATTACTGGAAAGATATTGATATAAATACGATGTTTTTTACCACTATGCCCTTTGGCATGATAGCCCCTGAGTCATATGCATGGTTTTATTACGGTGGCGGCATGCAATTAATGGAAAAGGTTTTTTCACGACATAATATGCTGTCGTTTCCCGGAGGAAACACGGGCAATCAAATGGGCGGTTGGTTTAAAAAGGAAATCAAAAGCTTAGAGGATCTTAAAGGGCTAAAAATGCGTATTCCTGGCTTTGCCGGCGAGATACTTGCGTCGCTAGGCGTAAAAACTGTGAATATTGCCGCAGGCGATTTATATTCTGCACTAAAACGCAATACTATTGACGCTTTGGAGTGGGTAGGCCCTTCGCTGGATTTTCGAATGGGTTTTCATAAAGTTGCGCCGTATTATTATACGGGTTGGCATGAACCAGCCACCGAGCTGCATTTCATGGTCAACAAACGTGCCTTTAGATCTTTGCCTAAAGACCTGCAAGTGATCTTAAAAGTAGCCATGAAAGCGGCTGCTTATGATATGTATGCGCAATCTATGCATGAATCTGCCAAAAATCTCGCGACCATGCATAAAGATTATCCGAACATTCAAATTAAGACATTCCCTAAAGAGGTAATGCAAGCCCTAAGAGCGGAAAATAATCGCCTGATAAACGAGTTTGAGAAAAAAGACCCTTTGACCAAAGAGCTTATCGATTCTCAGCGGCGTTATCTAAAACAAATAAGGGCATGGACGAAAATTTCAGACCAAGCGTACATCAATAGCAATCAATAACAGACGTTAAATTATAATTATAATCTTGCTTTAAATTTCCTCATTAATACTAAATCGCCAGATATTTTTGTAATGACGGGCAGACGCTATCATGATTTAGATTCCTGAAAAATAGGGATATTTTAGTTTTTCATGATCTTTTATAAGCTTGTTGGTGTTTTACTTTGACTTTGTACAGTTCGGTGTTAAGTTAGATTTAATCTCATTGTTCTTAAGATATTTTTTCGTAAATCATGCCTTTTGAAAAAAGTGATATATAATTATATTTAACTTCCCAAGCAATACTTAGGTACTAATGAATAATACTCCAATTTATATTATCTCCGCGAGTTCAGACACTGCTATCGCTAAATTAACGGTCATTTTGCAAACGCTAGATTTAAACATTAGCACAGTCAATATTGGTGAAGTCAGTAGCCGACCAGATGGTATCGTCTTATTAGATGTTCGAAATTTAGAAGTCGATCAACATGGCATTGCTATGCAATCAAATGAAATCAGCCGTAAACACCACGTCGCATTAGTTAATGTGCCTAAAGATTCCATTAACGAATATATTTGCGTTCAAATGGGTATCAAGGCGGCGTTTTATTCTGATATTGAGACTGATCAATTATTAAAAGGTTTGCGTTGTTTAATGAACGGCGAGTGGTGGTTCTCTCGTAAGGTTCTTAGTCAAACGTTGTCAACGTTGTTTGAATCGATGCCTTATGCCATGTCACAGCCAACGACAACGCCACCAATGACCGAGCAGCTAACCAAGCGTGAAAAAACTATCATTAAGCTTGTTTGTCAGGGTGCAAAAAACCAAGAAGTGGCCGACAACTTAAGCATTAGTCCGCATACGGTGAAAACTCACCTATATTCAATCTTCAGAAAAACTAGCTGCCGTAATCGCGTTGAATTATTAAATTGGGCGAAACAGCACACCTTAACTTATCAGTTGATGGTGTAATATACCCGTTATCCTTGAATCCTGTATCTGTCCAAAGGCCGCCGCAAGCGACGTTCAAAATATTTCCAGAATATTTTGTTGCGGCGGATTCGAATCTTGACGGTTTTTCCAACACGGATGTAGGTACTCGGGTTTGGTCTGGAACTGAAAACCTGCACTGCAATTCCAATGATTTTGGGTATAACCTCAACTCGATAATATATTAAGCCAGCTACCTAGCTGTCTTTTTAATCGGCCTGCTCTTTCATTTTGTTCAGCAAGGCTTGTTTATCAGACCAGCATTTATTTAGCCATTGTTGAAACGTCGCTTTATATAGCGCATCGTTCTCGTAGTCACCAATCAACTCAGGACCAATGGACGATAACTTAACATCGACATTAATACGCTTGACTTGCCCCGATACAAATTGCCAAAAACTTGGAATACCATCGGCATAATAAATTGTCACATCAACTAAACTCTCTATCGTGCCAGCCATCGCATTCAGCGAAAACGCTAAGCCACCAGCCCTTGGTTTGAGTAGATCTTGATACTCTGATTGCTGCAGTTGATTCTTTGCGGCAGTAAAGCGGGTACCTTCAACAAAACTCATCACACTAACCGGCTTTAACTTAAACTTTTGACATTTCTTGCGGGTGGTTTCAATGTCTTTGCCTTTGAGCTGAGGGTTATTTTCGATAAACGCGCGGCTATAACGTTTCATAAATGGAAAATCTAGCGCCCACCAAGCCAAACCAATAATAGGCACATACAATAATTGCTGTTTAAGGAAAAACTTTAGAAACGGGATCTTGCCATTAAATATCTGCTGTAAAACAACAATATCAACCCAAGATTGATGATTAGAGACCACCATGTACCATTGTTTTTCAGACAATGTAGGCATGTTAGAGACTTCAATACTCGTTCTGCTAAACAGTGCTAAGTTAAGGCCATTCACCTTGACCCAGCAATCGGCACAACCGTCTATTACGTAGCTAATGAGGCGTTGCCATGGCGCAATGGGAATAAGCTTTAATAGGGCAAAAATAACAATGGGAATGACCCAAAAGATGGTATTAATTAAGTAAAATATGGCCGCACACAGCCCTGTTATAAATGTCATCGAAACTCCTGTTCTATTAATCTATTTTTGCCGCAATCACAGAGATTTCGACTAACAATTCTTCCCTTGCCATGCTGGCAGTAACACAAGCGCGAGCCGGAGCGTGATCCGCTGGTAACCAATTATCCCAAACATCATTCATGGCAGCAAACATGCTCATGTCTTTAATATAAATAGTTGCAGACAGTATGTGCTCTCTTGAACTGCCCGCTTGCAATAACAAATCATCAACCTTGTCTAGCATACTTGCCGTTTGCTCGGTAATGCCTTGTGTTGAGTCCTTACAGACCTGTCCACACAAATAAATGGTGCCGTTGTGTTTTACAATTCGGCTCATACGCTGTTTGGTTTCTAGACGTTCTATCATTTTTTTATACTCGGTTAATAGTATTCATTGAAGGCATCATAAACCATTTACCTGCTAATATTTAGATTTATTTAATGATGCCAACAACTTATCCATTGCACGGTATGCCAATGCTTGAGCCAGATGCGTACGAGTTATATGCTCTACCGCTTGTAAATCAGCTAAGGTGCGGGCTACTTTCAAAATACGATGATAAGCACGCATGGACAAATGAAGTTTTTCGATTACATGCTCCAAAAATTCATTATCGGGTTGCGTTATCTGGCAATATTTATCAACCTGCTTATTGCTCAAATACGCATTGGCGCAATTACTGCGTTCAATCATTCGCTGGCGCGCCGCAATAACACGATGCCGTACTTGTTCACTACTTTCGCCTTTTACAGAGGGTTGTGACATGCTGCCTTGGGGTAAGCGCGGCACATCAATGGTGAGATCGAAACGGTCTAAAAACGGTCCAGACAATTTTGATAAATACTTTAATATTTGTTCTGGCGTGCTGCGACTATGCTCACCAACTTCACCGCAGGGACTAGGATTCAATGCAGCTACCAACTGAAATTTCGCTGGAAATAATGCCTTGCCGGCGGCTCGTGATATTAATACCTCACCCGACTCCATTGGTTCGCGTAACGAATCGAGTACTTTGCGATCAAATTCAGTTAATTCATCCAAAAACAGCACACCGTGATGCGCTAGCGAAATATCACCAGGGCGAGGATTACTGCCCCCTCCCACAAGCGCCACCGCCGAACTAGAATGATGAGGCGCTCGAAATGGCGGTAACAACCAATCAGTCATTGAAACATCGAGGCCAGAAGTAGAATGTACAGCAGCCACTTCAAGGCCTTGCTCTAGGGTTAATAGGGGCAGAATACTGGGTAGTCGACTCGCCAACATCGTTTTACCAGTGCCTGGCGGACCGATGAATAACAGATTGTGAGACCCCGCAGCGGCGACCTCTAAGGCTGTTTTAGCCAAGCCTTGACCAACGACGTCTTGCAGATCTAAATACTCTTTGCCTGCCAATTCTCCGTCGGCCTTAGCAAAATCTAATGCATGCTGCCCATGTAAAAAAGCAGTCACTTGCAACAACTGATCCGCGATTTTGTGCTGCTCAGTCGCAATCAATGATAATTCATGCTGATTGCTCGCTGGCACGATAATATGACGCCCTTGCTCACTGGCGGCCAAGGCTGCAGGCAATACACCCATAATAGTGCGTATCTCGCCAGACAACGCGAGTTCACCATAAAACTCATATTGAGTGAGCAGCGTTGTAGGTACTTGCTCAGACGCCGCTAAAATACCAATAGCGATTGCTAGATCGAAGCGGCCTCCCTCTTTAGGAAGATCAGCAGGGGCTAGATTCACCGTTATTTTTTTTGACGGGAACTCAAAATTTGAATTGAGAATCGCACTACGCACCCTATCCCGTGCTTCACGAACAGACGCTTCAGGTAAACCAACAATTGAAAAACAAGGCAAACCATTGCTTAAGTGCACTTCCACCGTAACAAGTGGTGCGCTTACGCCAATTTTGGCGCGACTATAAACAATGGCAAGTGACATAAAAAGCGCCTCGATTCTGTAGCAAGATTATTAAGCATAGAACAAGATGAAAACAGTGTTTGATAATCATCTTAAATTTGCTAATAAAACCCAAAGAATCAGTCTTGTTAAATCACTCGAAATTAGAGCCACAACACGCACTAGATTAGCGATACCAAACAAAACCAACTTAAAATTCAGTGGTTTACACCAACAGTTGACAGGTCGTTTTTCAAACAAAACATTTGCATCATTCGAATTTAGAGTTTACCCTAACCCTCACGAAGTAATGATATCGGCATAGTCACCTCTTTGATAAACACCAGCTGGCTCACGTCATGACTGTATTGTAAATCTCTGGTCATCGCTAATGCTATGGCATGCACGGTACTGTTAAGCTCGCGAACAAGCTGTGCAAACGAAACGCATGTCGAACACCGTTTTTCGCGAGCTCCTCATAACTGGCCATCGTGGAGGAATAGCCCAGCTGCATCATTGGTTTGCTCCAGTAAACTGCTTAATGGTTGCTATCAACCAATCAATTTGATCCCATATTAAAAAATACCGCCCCCTTGTATTCATAAGCAGTGACGCCTTATACGCTGTTTTCATTTGATCGAGGTATAACGCTTGCGCCGCTTGATGTTGTGACTGGCCCGCAAAACCGCCACTGGCGCCAATCAATAATACAGGTTTATTTAGATCAATCATTTGAGGACGTAAATCAGTCGTCATCACACTATAAATGGCGCTCGCTGCGGTTGTCGGATCAGACAATTTCTCCATATCAAGAATATCTTGATAACGCGATTTCTGATTTTTTTGAATCATAATTCCTTGCTTGGTCATAGCAGCTAATTGAGCGCTATCGGCTTGTTGATACATTGCTTTTACGGCGGTGGCTTGAGATTTTAAATCGTGACTAGTCGTCGCGTTATTTCTTGTAAAGATTGGTCCAATAAACGGCAGGCCATCAACAGATATAGCCCCGGTAAGCTTTATGTTTTTGTTTAATGAAAAATTAAAAACCATCAAGCCCTCCATGCTATGGCCGATAAAAATAGCATGGTTAAGTTGGTTATTCTTAACATACAGCTCTAGCTCTTTGTTGATACTGTCCATAATGTTGCCGCATGATCACAAGCGCTATTCTTAGAAAATCCGGCAATAGATAATTGATGCCCTGACAGTTCCTGCCATACACTTTGATCACTTAAAAATCCTGGCATTAATAAAACTGGGCGGCCTCACCACTAACGTCACTGTTTAGACAATTCGCTTTAGCATCTGGTGATGACAAGGCACTGAATGCAACAGCGGCGATAATAAGACATGATAATATTGTTTTTTCATCGTTTCTTCGACAAATTAGTTGGCTCATTAACCAAGTCACGGCAAATCAAATAAGTGTGACAAAAAACGTTTATATTCCTTTGAAATTTCACATCGTTTTTAGTTTTACGCTAGTTATTAGCGCTCAAATATACAAATTTCAGACGTTCATAAAAATAGCTATTAACCTACAGCCTTAACCTCTCAGCGAACACTTAGCGAACACTTAGCGAACACAATGGCGACATTAGCAGCGAACAGCGTCAAATATGAAGGCATTGTTACTAAAATGTTGACAGTTTGCGTGATTGTATACAACATATCTTCCGTACAATACTTTAAATTTAATAAAGTCATTGTGAATTTTAAAAATATTATGAAGTTATTTTAAGGCGTCACATGAAATTAAGATTATTGACTACATCGCTTACATTAGCACTGACTGCTAATGTTTTAGCGCACACTTCAGTTGAGCACGCTGTTAGTTTCAAAGCACCATTGAAAACGCTGGTAAAGACAGTAAAAAGTCCGGATAGCGCGATAAAGAAAAGTACAGTAAAAGCACCTCTTGCAGGTCCCCAAAAATTACTGCCTAAACCAGGCGCTGTAAATCCGAATCATGGCCATCATGGTCATCCAATAGTTAAAACTGATGGCGTTAAAGGCGCACTGGGTAACGACACCATTGAGCAATTAAGTAATGAGTGTTCTGTCACCGACTACGCTAATACCAACGATATTTCCAATTTTGTGTCATCACACAATGGCGACTGTATTGATCAATTGTTTAATGTTGCTGGCGCAAATGCTAAAGCGATTTTCAACGAAAATAATATGATTGCAGTCGCCAATTTAATTCGTGCCAAAGCGGCTTCATACCAAGGTGATAACAGCAATAATATTGGTCAATTAATCTATTTTCTTCGTGCTGGTATGTATGTAGCTTATTACAAAAAAGATGATGTTGGCGCCTATAGTGGCAAGGTCAAACAGAGTATTTCAGACGCATTAGATGCATTTTATGCGAACAGTAAAGTATTCTCTAAAACCGATGCCAATGCCAAAGTTTTAACCGAGGCTATTACCCTAATTGATAGTACCGAGCTAAACGCTCACTTCATTTGGGTTGTTAAACGTTTGTTAAGTGATTTCGATTCCACCAGCCAAAATAGCTGGTATATGGTTAGTGCTACTAATAATGTCTTTACAGTATTATTTCGTGGCCATCAGAATGATGATTTCGTGAAAATCATTAAATCAGATCGCAGTTTAGTCGATGCTCTTTATAATTTTTATAATAATAAGAGTCACTTAATTGGCTCCAATGCTGACTATCTATTAAATAATTCCGTTAAAGAGCTTGGTCGTTTCCTTCAATATGATGATCAGCGCAGCTATGTCGCTGCTCGTATCAAAACGGTATTTGACCGTTACACCATGAACGGTGAAGCCGCAGCCCTTTGGTTGGGTGCCGCTGATATGGTCAATTATTATGATAAGGACAATTGTGAATACTATGGCATTTGTGGCTATAGCGAGGTGCTAGAAGCTCAGGTCTTAAAGTATAATCACAGCTGTTCAGAGAGTTTAAAAATTCGCGCGCAAGATCTCTATAGTGCACAAGGACAATGGGTCTGTGACACATTGGGCACTCAGGAAACTTTTTTCCATCAATTATTAAAAACTAACCACCAGCCAGTATTTGGAGATTTTAACTCGGCGCTAGAATTGGTTATTTTCGGTAGCTCAGCCAATTACAAAATCTTTGGCAACACATTCTTCGGTATGGATACTAATAATGGCGGGATGTACTTAGAAGGCTCTCCTACCGTTGATGGCAACCAAGCACGCTTTGTAGCTTATGAAGCCGAATGGAAACAACCAGATTTCCACGTTTGGAATTTACAGCATGAATATGTTCATTACTTAGATGGTCGCTTTAATTTAAGTGGTAATTTTGGTCGTTCAATTTCACAAAACACTATTTGGTGGATTGAAGGTCTAGCTGAATATGTATCATACCGTGATGGCTACGCAGCAGCTGTTGCCGTTGGTCGTACTAAAGAGTTTGCGATTAGCGAAATCTTTAAAAACAACTACAGCAGTGGTCAAGATCGAGTTTATCGATGGGGTTATCTCGCCGTTCGTTTCATGTTTGAAAAGCATTCAAGTGACGTCGATACCATTCTTGCCTATTTAAGAAGTGATCAATATGAAGAGTATCAAGATTATATTGATAGCATTGGTACCAATTACGATAGCGAATGGATGCTATGGTTAGAAGATGTTCAAGTCGGACAAACAGGTATTATTGCCCGAGGCCCATCTGATACAAACTCTGACGGTGGTGAAGTTGACAACACTACCGGCGGTAATACCGACGATACTTCAAGCGGCAATTCTGACGATACCACCGGCGGTAATACCGACGATACTTCAAGCGAAAATTCTGACGATACCACTGGCGGTAATACCGACGATACTTCAAGCGGCAATTCTGACGGCACTAGCACGACCACTCAATGGCGTTCTTTAAATGCCAACACTGTCACGGTTAACCAAGAGCAAGGTGTGTTTAATCATATGTTCTTTATTGACGTGCCTGAAAATAGCGCTAAGTTAACCATCAAAACCACCGGTGGTACTGGTGATGCTGATATATATGTTAAATTCGCAGAATATGCGTCAATGGACAACTACGATCAACGTCCATTTATGTCGGGTAATGAAGAATCGGTAGTAATCGACACTCCTCAATCAGGTCGCTACTACATTGGCCTATCAGCTTACATTGCTTTTACTAATCTTAAGCTTTCTGCGGTTGTTGAAAGAGCTGGTGATGAGCACAAAACCCCAAAGGAAGAAGTGGAAGAGCAACAAGATAATACAGAGCTAACATCACAGCAAGATCCGGCAAATATGGCCTTATCTAATGGCATCAGTAAAGTTGCAGTATCTAGTGCTAACCGTTATTTCTCTATCTTTGTGCCAAACGGAACTAAGCGGATGATTGTGACTTTACAAGGTGGCTCTGGCGATGCGCAGTTATATGTAAATCCATCGTCATGGCCATCAGAAAGCAATCGTTATTGGCTCTCTACTAACCATGATACTAACAATGAGACAATCGATGTTACTTACCCGCATCGCGACACTTATATGTATTTTTACCTAAGTGGTGAGTTTAGCGACGCTAATTTCAAAGTACAGTTAATTGATTAATTGATCACAAATACCGCTCAATCACTTGAGCGGTAATCAATGGTTTATAAGATATATTTTAGAAGAGGATATTTGAACCTCTTCTGTCTTTTCTACTTTCCTTTGTTCAACACATAATGCCCAAATATCATGTTGACACCGCTATTTCCATGGCGCTTTACCCCAAAATCGCCTTAGCAAAAAACAAAAATATACGCACTACTTCCCTTATCCCAATTGCATAAGTTTAAAGTCATTGGTATGACAAAAAGCCCTGTTCCGTTACAGGGACAAGCTTTGTATATAACTTTAAATTTACAATCTTGAATAATCGAAATAAGCAGCCTGAATATATATCTACAAAACTTCTATCCATTTGTTTTAACTAAAATTTAAAAATCAACTGATGGAGAAGACAAAATCATTTAATTATTTTAAGAAAACGCAGCTTGTGTTTGAAAACATCACATGATACTAATATTGAACACTTTGCAGTTGTAGTGACTGCCATAAAATAGTAAGAGAAATTCACATGCAACTGATAGCAAAAGCCCTAGTCCTCATTATTAACGTCGTGATTATTAAATCACAGCGTCGGGGAGCTATTGCTTAATCAGTGAGCAGCTAAAAAAACCCCCGACATCGCAAGATTCGGGGGTTTTTTTATATCTATATTAAAATAAATAGCAATAACACAACATCACAGGAATATGACATGCGCGGTGCAGATTTATTGGTAAGTTACTTGAAAGAAGAAGGTGTCGATACCGTATTTGGTTACCCTGGCGGCGCTATCATGCCTGTGTATGATGCGTTATATGATGGTGGTTTAAAGCATGTTTTATGTCGTCATGAACAAGGTGCGGCGTTTGCTGCACTCGGTTACGCTAGAGCCAGTGGTAAAGTCGGTGTGTGCATTGCTACGTCGGGCCCCGGTGCCACCAACTTAATTACTGGTTTAGCCGATGCTTACTTGGATTCGGTGCCTATCGTGGCCATCACAGGTCAAGTGGCAAGCCCAGTCATTGGCACCGATGCGTTTCAAGAAATGGACGTATTAGGATTATCTTTAGCCTGTACCAAGCACAGCTTTATGGTGACTGACAAAGACGATTTAGCCAACATTCTTGCCCAAGCATTTACCATTGCGCGGTCGGGTCGCCCAGGTCCTGTGTTAGTCGACATTCCAAAAGATATTCAGTTGGCCCAAGTCACCGCGCCGACGCTCTCGATCACCACATCGGCGACGGAGGCCATTCGAAGAAAAGCCGCCCGGCCGGACTCGGACTTGAGGTCAATCTGGATCCGTTCAAAGCCCCGCCCGGCCCCGTAACTGTGAAAGGGAGGCTGAATTTGCTTCCCGCCCTTTCGGGTCGTAGGCGAAACCTGAATGACCCGCGCACCGTAGTCCGCAAGCGTTCGGGCGGCACGCGCAGCCGGTCCCACACTCGCCAGGCAGAGCACGCTGATGCCCTCCAATTGGGGGGTCAC
>JABSRV010000087.1 GCA_013214905.1 Psychrobium sp.
CACTAAGCCAGTGACCTGCGAATAGGGGAGTTGGCGATCCTGTGGCGCAGCTAACAATATCGGCATCGCCAATTTCTTGCTCCAACGCTGTACTGGTTTTGAATGTCACCTGTGGATGGCGTGTTTTCATGTGGTCTATTAGTGCATTGACCTTGTCGCTATTGCGGCCAACGATAATCACTTCACTTAACTGGCGCACTGACAAGTGAGCTCTAATCATGTAACTGGCCAAATTTCCGCTGCCAAAAAATACCATGCGGCGACTGTCATGGCGCGATAAGTAATGCGAAGCCAAAGCTGACACCGCCGCTGTGCGCCATAACGTAATGCTAGTGCCATCTACTAACGCTAGGGGCTGACCGTGTTGGCGCGAAAACAGCATGATCTTCGAATATAGCGACTCATAGCCCTGGGCGCCATTGTCTGGGAAGTAGGTAAAGGATTTAACCCCAATCACTTCGTCATTCCACGCGGGCAATACCGCGAAGGCATTATTATTGTCTGATTTTTCATCTAACGCAAAGACTTGTCGTTGCGGCATGCCAAAACTGCCGCTAAAGCCATGGCGCAAAGCGTCAATTAAATTGATGAAATCTAGGCTTTGATGGACTTGTTGTTGCTCAATTATTTTCATCTATGTCACTTTAAATTTGTTAGAGAGTAGGGTTTATCGTAGTAAAAATCCATGTCGCAGCGGATCGCTTGGATCAATGTGAAATTCATTTTTGGCCACTACATACGCCATGCCACTGATTTGTGGGATTACTGCGTCATAATCCGCAACCTTGGTTGTGTTAATAACTTTAACGTTGAATGAACTGCCTAAGATGCTTTCAATGATGATTGGTTGATCAATCGCCAGTTCGCCATTAGCATGAGCAATAGCGACACGCCCACTAACACCTGTGCCAGTAGGGCTGCGATCTAGCTCACCATCGGCAAATACGCAGACATTTCGGCTATGGGATTTTTTATCGATTATTTGCTTATGAGACACAAAGATAACGCCGTATAAAAAACTTAAGTCGGCGCTATCAGGGTGTTGTATGACGAACTCACCGCTGATGGCTTGTTTAATTATCTTGCCAGTATTAATAATAGCCGCGCTATTAGAGACCGATAAGTCTAGATCTATTTGCTCGCTATCTACATAGGCATAAAAAGCGCCGCCAAAAGCGATATCAAATATGACCTCACCAATGCCGTCAATCGTTATTTTTTGCTGGTGGTGAGTGACAAACGAAGGGATATTAACAAACGAGATATCAGTTACAACGTCGTTGTTCATCATAATCGTTGAAATAATAAGACCGGCTGGCGTATCGATGCGCAGTTCGTTTGCTCCGTCAGTCGCGGTGATAATGCCACATTGCACCGCGGCTTTTGATAAGGCGATAATCGCATGACCACACATGGTGCTATAGCCTTCATTATGTAAAAACAGCACCCCAAAGTGGCTATCCGTGCGCTCAGGCTCGGTGATCAAGGCGGCGTACATGTCGCTATGACCGCGCGGCTCTAAAATAATGGCTTTTCTTAACTCATCATAATGTTCAAGGAAATATTGGCGTTTTTCGAGTATTGTTTTACCAATTAGTGGGCCAAATCCACTGGTAATAATACGTAATGGTTCGCCTCCTGTGTGCATGTCTAGAGTACTTATGGTTAGCCAATCTGAGGGGGCTTGCCAGCGATCAAATTCATTTCGTGCTTGCTGATGTAACGTGTTGTTTTGCATAACAGACATGATGTCGATTCTTGTATAACATGATAATTGTATACAATATACGTTTTGTAAGGTGCTTATGCAATTTGTTTTATGCAGGGGCGGGAGGGATATTGTTATTGATTTATAAGTTGCAGGGTAGGCAGAAGATAAGCCAGGCGGCTTATCTTCTATCGTTGTCTTTATACCAATTACAGTGGACAACGGCGTTGCTTTCAATCCTAATAGCCAGCTATTACTCGGTAATATGCTCCATGCATTGCTCTAATATCGACATCCATGTCGAAATCAATCAAGCGACTTGTTCTCATTTATTTTACCTTCGTACAACAAGATCAACAGACCCTAGTGTCATTGGTATTATTTGGCTAAAATCGTGCGAAAGCTTTTGATCTCACCTTTTTTTATACGCAGCATATAATCGTTTAACTCCGCTTTAACCACGGGTGCTAATACGTACAAGCCGACAATATTGGGGATAGACATGGCAAAGAGCATCGCATCCGAAAAGTCGATCACTGAATTGAGTTGCATAGTCGAGCCTAAGACCAATACGCCGCAGAAAATGGTTTTATAGGTAACGTCTGCAATGCGACTCTCGCCAAATAAATAGGTCCAGGCTTTAACCCCGTAATAAGACCAAGATAAAATGGTTGAAAAAGCAAATAAGATCACTGCAATGGCCAGTACATAAGGGAACCAAGAAATAGAGCTTTCAAAAGCCGCTGAGGTTAATTCAACCCCGTTTAAGCCAGCTTCGTTGGTATAAACACCGGTAATGACAATCACTAACGCGGTCATTGAGCAAATGATCACCGTGGCGATGAAGGGTTCAAGCAACGAAACTAGCCCTTCTGTCACTGGGTCTTTGGTGCGCACTGCCGAATGAGCAATAGCAGCAGAGCCTATACCCGCTTCATTGGCAAAGGCGGCGCGCTTAAAGCCTTGTAATAATACACCGATGAAACCGCCTGCCATGCCATCGTTACTAAATGCGCCGCTGACAATCGCCGAGATAGCATCTGGAATTAGGGTGTAGTTACTCAATATAACCGCTAATGCCGCAACAACATAAACGGTGGTCATCATAGGCACTATTTTTTCGGTAACATTGCTGATGCCTTTAATGCCACCAATGATCACGCTCGCCACAATCGCCGCCATCATCAAGCCAAACAACCATGCTTTATCGGCAAAGAAGCTGTTTTCACCGCCAGTGACTACTAAAAACTGTGCATAGGCTTGGTTTACTTGAAATAAATTGCCTGCACCAAACGAGCTGCCCACACACATCAGGGCAAAGAATACCGCCATGACTTTACCTATTTTAGCGAATCCTTTTTCGGCCAAACCTTGGCTAAGGTAATACATTGGGCCGCCTGAAATGGAACCATCGTCATTTATCTTTCGATATTTTACCGCCAGCGTACATTCAACAAATTTTGCTGACATGCCAAGCAAACCTGCCAATATCATCCAAAAAGTTGCGCCTGGGCCACCAATTGAAATGGCAATGGCGACACCTGCAATGCTACCTAAACCAACCGTGCCCGAAAGTGCGGTGGTCAGAGCTTGAAAGTGAGATACTTCGCCTTTTTCTTTAGAGTTCGGATCGCTAAAGTCACCACGCACTAATTTTATCGCATGGCTGAAACCGCGAATACTGATGAAGCGGAAATAGAAGGTAAAAAATAGCGCGGCAAAAATCAACCAAATAACAATTAAAGGAACGTCGGTACCGCCAATATTAATCGCAAAAAAAATAACGTTAGAGACGACGGTCGCAATTGGTGAAATTGCAGCGTCTATGGCGGCGTCTATTTCACCCGCCGCGATCGAAAATGAACAGAGTAGTGTCGCGATGATAAAGAGTGCATTGATGACGGTTAAAAATGGTTTGGTCATTATTGTTCCTAGTTCGGGGAGTTTGCCACAACGAAGGGGTTATTTGGATTGTTGATGAATAGTTATGCTTTTACCAATCTGCATCAAAAGATCACTCTTCAACGATAGATCTAAAGGTCAATAAATATTGGCTTCAAATGATGGACATAGCGATTCGTGCGGGAAACTATCGCAACCGATAGCTAATAGCAACCGCTAGACGAGGGATCTGTATGATGTCGCGGGAAATAGCGTCTGCTTGATGTTTTAATAAGCGCTACTGGTGTTTATGTGTTTAATAAGCAGACTGTGGGCTGGTGCCCACAGCCGATATTGTTAAAAGTTGCTTTTAACAATATTGAATTCATCGTCAAGTCGTATTTTTGAGCGCATGGTCGCTAAACGTGCTTTGACACCGCCCATCATTTGGCCCTTGTTTTTAACCACTAATCCCGCGGCGTTATCGCCTAATTCACCGGTAATATGGACCTCTTTTTTGTCCCAGCCATGAACAATGACCGTGCCGCGCATATTGTCGATCAGCAGCTTTTTAAGTTCAGAGGTCTTAATAGTTTTATCGATGACTTGATCGGCTGATACAAAACTAGCCATAAAACACGACATTAAGGTAATGATTTTTATCAAGATAACAGCCCCTAATAGACGTCAAATAACGTATAAAAAATAGTATACAATTAATTATCGTTTGTGAAAGCGATAAAACGTTAATGAATGTTTCAAGAGAACAGGTGTTCGCTTAAAATCGATACTATTTTAGGCATCACGCCCTCGTTAAGGTCAGTTTTATTGGAAAAACCAACAAATATTCAGACTATTAACCGAAAAGTAACAGAGCTTTTACATTTCCCATTGAAAACACCGTTGAAAAGGGGTTAAATAAAGCCAGTTTACCTGACAGTAAAACCCCTGCTGAAATCAAGAATTTTCATTGCAGTGCAGGTTTTCAGTTCCAGACAAAACCTGAGTACCTACATCCGTGTAGGGAAAGCCGTCAAGGTTAGAATCGCCTGAGCTTATATTCTATAAGTGATTGTGATTCTAAGCCGCAGACACAAAATATTCTGGAAATATTTTGAACGTCGCTTGCGGCGGCCTTTGGAGAAATACAGGACGTATTTCTTAATAAAACTGCGGTTTCAAGGATGACTGGTATACACAATAATATTAAAAAGATGGATTTTAAGGAGCATAACTATGTCATTAGACATTACGTTTAAACTGCAAGATAGCGATCTTGATTATTTTCGCGAAGTAATGCGTAAAGCACAATCTGGCATATCTAATATCAATGAAAAAGAGATGTTAGATAATGTTCGAGCGTTAGCTGGTGAGATTAAACCAGGCGTACCAGAGTTCGTAGCCATTCGTTTAAAGAAACTTGAAACGCTTGTTTCGATGATTGAAGACGAAGAATGGGCGATCCCTAAAGAGTCATATACCGATGTTATCAGCGCATTGGCATATTTTAGTGAACCAGAAGATCTAATTCCCGACCACATCCCGGTATTGGGTTTCTTAGATGATGCAATCATGATTGAACTAGTGGTTGAAGAGCTAAAAGATGACATGAACGATTACATCGAATTTTGTGAGTATCGTGCGCGTGAAGAAGTACGTAAAGACCCTGACACAATTACCCGCGAAGAATGGTTAGCTGATAAGCGTAGTGCATTGCATAGCCGTATGAGATCTCGTCGCAGTAAGCGTGGCGGTCGAGGTTTCTCTTTTAAAATGTTCTAAATAAGATATTTTAAAGGCGTATGACAACATCAGTGATAGAAGGTGAGCTTGGCTCACCTTTTTATTGCTCAAAATATGACGTATGATGAGCAAAATTTAACAAAGAGAATCACCAAATGAAAAAAGTGAGTAACAAGCAACAAGAACAGCAAAGCCAGTCAATAGACATTGGACGCGGCGTGATAAAATCTAACTACTTAGCGGCGCTGGTCACATCATCTGTCTTTAAAACGCAGGTTGTGACAGCCAAAAAAGGTAAAGGCAGTTTTAAGCGTAACAACAAACATAAGGGGCAAGAGTCCTATTTAATGGCGGCGTAAATGCCGATATTACATAGTATTTTTCCCTTCAAGATAGTTAGAGTCCTCCATCGCGGTGCTAGGCTAAAATGACCCTACGCCGTTGAGCAACACATTAGTTTGTTAGTCAGAATTTTTAAGGATATTGTTACGTGTGTGAATTATTAGGGATGAGCGCTAATGTGCCCACCGATATTGTATTTAGCTTTACTGGTTTAGTAGAACGTGGCGGCATTACAGGGCCACATCGTGACGGTTGGGGCATCACTTTTTATGATGGTAAAGGATGTCGCTCTTTTAAAGATCCCTTGCCAAGCTGTGAATCAGAAGTCGCGAAATTAATTAAAAATTATCCAATCAAAAGTCGCGCGGTGATTAGTCATATTAGGCAAGCTAATCGTGGCGGGGTTAGTTTAGAGAATACTCATCCGTTTACGCGAGAGTTATGGGGACGAAACTGGTGTTATGCCCATAATGGCCAGTTAAGTGATTATGAAGGGCAATTGCCAAGTAAACGCTTTCAACCGGTAGGACAAACAGATAGTGAGTTGGCGTTCTGCTGGTTACTAGAACAAATTAGCAATGAATTTGAGTCAATGCCGGAAGATAGTCAGCTGATATTTGATTTTTTACGCAGTCTTGGTGATCAATTAAAAGCGTTTGGCGTATTTAACATGTTGCTCAGTGACGGCGAGTATGTCTTCGCCTATTGCTCGAACAATTTGAGTTGGATTACCAGGCGTGCACCGTTTGGCAAGGCCAGATTAATTGATACCGACATGGTGATTGATTTTGGACAAGAAACCACACCTAACGATGTGGTGACGGTAATAGCGACAAGACCACTAACCAATAATGAAAATTGGAATATTATGATTGCAGGGCAATGTGTGATGTTCCGATTAGGTGAGAAACTGCATCAGTTTATCCCTAAATCCTAGCTTAGAAATCAATAGACATAAAAAAACCTCGCGAGAGGTTTTTTGTTCAGGACTAACGGTATGCCGCGGTGCCATGCTTGCACAGGGATGTGCACGTTAGAACAACGCAGGAGCACGTTGTCAAGATGGCAAAGAGCGGCGATGAAATTAATACAATGATTAGCCTAATTTAAACCATGTTAATTGCATTTCCGCTTGCTGTTTGCCATCTTTTAACTGGGTCATCTTAACCACTGTATAATTGAGTGACGGCGCAATCCAAAAGATAGTACTGCGAGATGCTCCATTGTCACGTACCCGCTCTATTCTTATGGTTTTTATACGTCCGAATGGCACTGTTACTGTTTCTTCGCCAACAATTTTAAAATTGTACTGGGTTTGTTTACCGCGTCTAACCACGTGGTAATTTAGTGGGGTTCTATCGGCAATGAGATCTTGGCGCATCGCTAATTGATACAACAATGAGTCATAGGTTAGCTGAATCGGTATAATAATTTTTTCATTATTTTTGTATATCGAGGTGATTTTCTCGGCGCCAAAGATTGTTATTTCTTCTCGGTCGGGGCCGGTGCCTGTACGTAAATACGAATATTTTTTAGCGCTTAGAATATCGTCTTCAATGGTAAATTCACTGCTTTCTTTGCGTGAATCGGATAAGAATAACCATTTTATTTTACTGATCATTTTAATCGTATAACCACCGTCTGTTTTAACTAATTCACGAAACCCTTCACCTAATTCAGTGCCTTTTCGTAGTAATTTATAACTCGCTTTATAAGGTATTAGCGCGTCAGCCTTTTTTGCAGGCTCTATTTCCGTTGCCAATATGTTGGCCGAAAAGATCACAAGGCTGCTTAGTAGTAATAGCTTTCGTTTAATCATTTTTATTATATGTCCGTGATCGTTCAGTTAAGTATAGGGATTTGCTGATAAATTAGCTACAATACGCGCCCTATACAAAGTTTCACTGGTTTATTCTCTTTATGCAACAATGGCGTTCTGATTTTTTTAAATTATCACCGATTTTTGGCGATCTTAAGCAAATTTTAAACGATTTTAACTGGTCTACGTGGCCTAGTTGCCAACAGCTTAATCATATAATACCCAGCGATGTAGTTAATTATCAAGGACAAAGATTAACCTTGATTGAACAAACTGAGCAGTTACTCAGCGATGGCTTGTATTATGAAGAGCGTATATACCGTACGGGGCAAGTACCGACTCGATATGGCAACTGGCACGACTTTTTTAATGCGATGATTTTGACCCTATTTCCATTGGCAAAAAAAGAAATCAATCGCCTGCATTTCGAACATATTCAATTGTTTGGTCAGAAAAAACGCTCAAAATGCCGTGATGCACTGACCTTATTCGACGAATGTGGCGTCATAGTCCCTTATGCCGATGACAATTTACGCCAAGCGTTAATGGAGCATCAATGGCAAGATGCATTTTTTGAGCAACGTGACCAATGGGGACAAAACATTGATGCGTTGATCTTTGGACATGCCAATTATGAAAAAGCAATGACGCCTTATATAGGCTTCACTGGTAAGGCGTTATATGTCAAAGTGTCGGTCGATTTTTTCCAGCAACCATTATTAAAAAAATATGAAATACTCGATCAAATATTGGCACAAAATATTGAAGAGCTGTTGCAAGACAACAAACAGCTTTTCCCGTTTCCTATGCTGGGTGTGCCAGGTTGGTGGGATGAAAATCAACATGTGGAATTTTATGATAACCGTGATTATTTTCGCGCTAAAAGAATCAAGTAGGCTTAATAGGGCTGTGAGTTAATATGAATTGTTCAGATAAATATTTATTTAGAACGCCGTTCGAATGGCGCTGGTTACACCCAAAATATATTGGGACTTGGCTTGCCGTTTTATTGTTATTTTTCTGTGCGTTTACCCCAGCGTTTATTCGAGACCGATTTGCGCGATCCCTTGCATCGTTGTTGATTAAATTTGCCAAAAAGCCAGTGCGTATTATTAATACCAATTTGAGTAAGTGTTTTACCCATTTAGATCAGGCGCAGCGCAACGTCATCATTAAGCAAAACATTGAAGTATTTCTGCAAATAATTTTAGGACAAGGTGAATTAGTCTTTCGCTCTACCAAGCATATAGAGAGACGCTTTGACGTTGATGGTTGGCATCATTTACAAGCTGTATTAGACGCCAAGCAGCCTGTTATATTCTTAACGCCTCATTTGTGGGGATTAGAGTATGCAGGGACATATTTCCGGTGCCGAAAAGTCCCGTTATTGTGTTTTGTTAATAAACATAAAAATCCTATTTATAATTGGCTGGCTGTCAAACAGCGCTCGCGTTTTTGCAGTAACGTTTACGTGCGTGAGGGCGGCGTGAGGGTCATGTTAAAGGGCTTAAAAGAGGGCAAGCATTTGTTTTATTTACCGGACGAGGATCATGGTGAAGAAAAATCTGTTTTTGCACCATTATTTGACTGCGATAAAGCAACCTTACCCGTTTTAAATAGGCTGGCATGTGCCAGTCAGGCAAAAATATTACCGATGTCTATTGCTTATAATCAAACAGAGCATCGCTTTAAAATAACCATTGATGCACCTTGCAACAGCGAAGATAAGTTAGACAAAGAAGCCGAAGCTCGATTTTTGAATCAACAAATAGAGCGGCTAATCTTAAAAGATTTAAGCCAGTATATGTGGATACTGCGCATTTTAAAAACTCGTCCCGAGGGCGAAGAGCGTTTTTATTAAGGCTGTCTGACGAAAACTTTACCAAAAAATAATAACTAATACTGTATCGTGCTAGCGCTCATTAACGATAACAGTTATCATTTGCAAAAAATTGACAACTTCTAGGAATTGAACATGAAACCCGCTTTATCATTATTGACCTTAGCCATTTTAAGCAGTCCTGCATTAGCCGCCACGGAAACAAAAAAAGAGCTGGAAGTTATTGAAGTCACTTCAAACTTCCGCCAAGTCAATCTAATGCATACCCAAGGCAGTATCTCGGTGATCGCTAATGATGAGATAAGCAAACGCATGGCGAGTCACAGTGAAGACTTGTTAGCTGGTATGGCAAATGTTAATTATTCAAGCGGTGCGTCTCGTGGTAATTTCGTGCAAATTCGTGGTATTGGCCTGCGCAGTCAGTTTGTTGACCCGATTAACCCATCGGTTGGCTTGATTGTTGATGGCATTAATTATTCGGGCCTTGGCGGCGCGGCGATGTTATTTGATGTTGAAAGCTTTAGTTTATATCGCGGTCCACAAGGCACCCAATTTGGTAATGATGCCTTGGCGGGTTTAATCAAGTTAGATTCTACAGCCGCGAGCAGCGAGCAAGACAGCCGTTTCATGATGAGCATTGGCGATTATAACAGTCGCCGCCTTGGCTTAGCCACTGGCGGGGCGGTTAGTGATACGGTGAACGTGCGTTTCTCTGCAGTTAATCAGGTTAGTGATGGTTATATCAATAATGAGTATCTTGATCGCAAAGACACCAACAACATTGATGAAAGTAATATTAAATTTAAGATTAATTGGCAGGCCACTGAGCAGCTAACCATTGATACAACCTTGCATTATATTGATATCGATAACGGTTATGATGCGTTTAGCTTAGACATGAATCGCGTCTCTTATTCAGATCAACCCGGTCAAGATACCCAAGAAACCAAAGCGGTGGGTGTTAGTGCCATATATGATGGTTTCGAGGGCGCAGTGCTGCAAATTAACCTATCAGCGCTTGATAGTGACTTAAGTTACAGTTATGACGAAGATTGGGCTTATGGGCAATATACTTGGCTTAGTGATGATCCTACCTACACGCCAGATCCTTGCGATACCACGCAAGGACCGTGTTTAGCTGACGCCGATGGTTATAGCTCAACCGACAAGTACTTACGTGCACGCGTGCAAAACACCATTGATATCCGTTTGTTGTCTAAAGGTAAGACATTGTTAGATAACAAAGCATCTTGGGTAGCGGGAGTTTATGTAAACCAACGAAACAGTGACTTAACCCGTCAATACACTTGGTTATCACAAGACTTTACTAGCAGTAACGAACACCAAGATATCGCGCTATATGGTCAAATTGCCTACGATTTATATCCAAAAACAACGCTTACCGTTGGCGCGCGTATTGCGCAATATGACATCGACTATCTTGATAACGCTGGCATCAATCAGCAAGTTTCAGACAATTTATATGGCTTTAACATTGGGCTTAAGCATCAGTTAAATGAGCAAGCCATGACGTTTATCACCTTCTCACGCAGTGATAAAGCGGGCGGTATCAACGGTGAAGCCTTGGCTAAATTGTCAGACATTAATGATGAAGCGCTAAAACAACAATTGTTAAACAATAAAAGCTTTGATCCTGAAACACTTTACACCGCTGAGTTTGGCGTAAAAGGTCGTAGCCTAAATGATGATTTAAACATTAAGCTAAGTGCATTTTATAACTATCGTTCAAACCCGCAACTTAAAGGTTGGGTGACCGACAAAGTTGATGCCAAGGCCGATACGTTCGTTGGTTATGTTGACAATGCTGGTGGTGGCCGAGGTTACGGTTTAGAGCTTGAAACCCGTTATCAATTAAGCGACAACATTGAACTTTATTATAACGTTGGTTATTTAGTCACGAAGATAAAAAATTATGTGGTGCACAATAAGAAAACAGATGATCTTAATTTGCATAACCGCCAAATGGCTCATGCTCCAGAATATCAATTTAATGCAGGTATTAATTATCAGAGCGATAATGGTTTCTACGTTAGTTATGAGTTAGCAGGTAAAGATTCATTTTACTTCTCTGACAGCCATAACGAGCAATCAAACTCATATGTGTTAAATAACCTGACGGCGGGCTATCAAGGCGACAACTGGCGCTTAAATCTAAGTGCTAAGAATATTTTTGATAAAGAAACACAAGTCCGCGGATTCTACTTCGGTAACGATCCCCGTGATTGGTACGCCGCTCATAATTACGTGCAACTTGGCGCGCCATCTACCGTTAACTTAAGCTTAGAGATGAATTGGTAATGAAAATTTCTGTTGAAATCAGTAACTATCCGCTAAACGAGCAATATATTCCGCCTATTAAGGATTTTATTACTCGGTTGCAAGGCAATGCAAAATTACGCATAAGCTGCAATACCATGAGCACGCAAATTTTTGGTGATTATGATGAGGTGATGGCGGTGCTTAATCAGGAAATGAAAGACTCGTTTGCCCGATTTGGAAAAATGATCTTCGTGTGCAAATTTATTAATGCTGATTTAGATCCTGCCCTTAGTAGCGATAATAGCGATAATACATGAGTGAGTTTTTACAGGCCGTATTAAGCGACTTTCAAGCGAGCTCCCATTGGGAGCTTATTGCGGTGCTTTTGGGCGTTGCCTATTTAGTGCTGGCGATGCGCCAAAATAGTTGGTGTTGGCCGGCGGCGTTTTTTAGCACCATGATTTATGTGTTGTTGTTTTACAAAAGCGCGTTGTTGATGGAGTCATTACTCAATGTATATTATTTGGCGATGGCTGTTTACGGCTGGCGCACGTGGCAAATACGTGGCAATTATCCCATTGAAGATGGCTTGCCTTTAACCGCAAAAAAGTCGGTTAAAATCACCAGTTGGCCGTGGCAAAAACACCTTAAGGTGATTACTGTCTTAGCGATGATTTCGGTAGTGCTTGGTTATGTGATGGATAACTATACCGATGCTGACTTTGCCTATTTGGACGCTACCACCAGTGTGTTTGCTGTATTTACTACTTGGCTGGTGACGCAAAAGGTATTGGAAAATTGGATTTATTGGCTGGTGATAGATGGTGCCTCTATTTATCTATTCCTGCAAAAGTCGTTTAATTTGACCGCTGGATTGTTCATGGTGTATTGCGTGATGGTGGTTATTGGCTACATTAAGTGGCGTCAAGACTATCAACGCCAATGCCTGCAACAACTCCAATCGCAAGAAAGCGCTAGTGCGCATTAATGCAAGGTAATGCGGCGCAACAAATAAGCTCGCTGGCTTTTTTTAGTCAGCGAGACATTTTACATATCGCTAAAATGACCACGGGATTATGCAACAGTAATTATCGAGTGGATTGTCAAGATGGCCGTTACTTGGTGCGATTTTTAGCTAAAACACGCGCGGCAGGTGCGTTAACTCCCCTCATTGAATACCAATTGCAAGACACTGCGTTTCAATGTGGCTTAACACAAGAGCCGCTGATTTTACTCACTGAACATTTTGACATGGATGGTGCCGGGATTATTGTGATGGTCTTTTGTCAGGGCACTGCTCTGGCGGAGTTACCAGAAGACCAACGCTGTACCCCCAAAAATCTCGCATTATTGGCCCCGATGTTAAGTGCACTACATCGGCAATGTCCCCGTGGCTTAACCAGCCTGATTGTGGCAAAGAGCACGACCGTGCTAAATAGCCATAATGTTCAAGCCATGTTATCTGGCTATCAGGAGCATTGTCATTTTGAGATTAGTACAGATCAGCAAGCTATATTGTCTAGGGTGTTTAGGCAGTTAAACGATTTGACGCTAACCTCGGTGTGCCTTATTCATGGCGATCTTAATGTTGGTAATCTGCTATTAGAGAGCTTTTTTGATAAGAAGTTAGGTAAGAGTAGACTGCAATTAATTGATTGGGAATACGGCGGGTCAGGCGACGAGTATTTCGATTTAGCCAGTGCCTTGATTGAATTTTCTTGCGATAAGGCAATGACGGATGATTTTATTGCGCATTATCAGCGAAGCCGACAAGATGTTGATGATAATTGGCAATGCGATTGGCATAAATTGGCGCGAGTTAAACTCTATTACGCCACATTGTGCTGGCTGTGGCAGCCAGCAACCGTTTCTTTAGCCCCTCAAGTTGACTATTTTGAGGTGATGGAGCGCTTGTCGCTTTCACTGACTTGAACGTCTATCAACGCTTGATAGACGTTAGTTAACGCACTACGCAGTTTATCGCGATGATGATAACTTGAGGTTGCGCTGGCGATATCACAAAAATGATAAGGACCGACAATTCGCGTGTTTTTACTGTGCACCAAAATAGCGTCAGGCACGGGTAAGTCAGTCATGTTTTTTACCCATTGCAGTAAATTG
>JABSRV010000088.1 GCA_013214905.1 Psychrobium sp.
TAATGATGGAATAGCTATTGCTTTCACCCTCGGCAATTTGCATGGTAAAGCGCGGTTGCGATCGAACCAATCGGTTGTTAACTTCCCACGATTTTCCCACCAAATGCTTACCAAGTAACTGCTGACCACCATTAATGCGCGCTATAGCTTGATACGTGTTTTGTATTTGGCGTGACTCAAATAAATGATGATATAAATGGCGCGTTGTTGGGTTCACCGAGAAAATAACCAGTCCCGCCGTGACTCTATCTAAGCGATGAACCGCTTGTAAAGACTTGATCCCCGTTGCGCGGCGCAGCCGATTTTGCAGGCACTCATTAACAAATACTCCACCGGGGATTACCGGTAAAAAGTGAGGTTTGTAGGCAACGAGAATATGTGCGTCTTGGTAAATTATCGTCTCTGCGGCCGCAATAACTGGCTCGCTTTCAACCTCGCGGTAATAATAAATCCGTTCTTGCGCCTTAAACGGGGATTGCGCGGTGATAAGGCTATGATCATGACGATGCACTTTACCATCACTCATGCGTTGTCGCCAAATAGCAGGGCTAATACGAGGGAATTTGATGATCAAATACTCGAGTACCGTTACAACGCCAGGGTTTATTTGGGGTAAGCTCAGCACGGAGGGATACGGGGAGGTGATCATGGATTATCCAAAACTGGGAATATACCATGAGTTAGGCGCAGTAATAGACGTTATCACCGCCCGCGAAAAAATTGCGGCTTATTTATGGCGTAAAAAAGATTAGACCCCCATAAGTTTTAGACTGCTAAATGGTTAAAGTTTATGGGATCCCTTTTTTGTTATTGCAAATAATTGTCTATTTTTGGTCGGAATGCACTCAAAATGTGATGTTTCCCGTCAACTTAGCCGGTTGTTTACTTTTGGTATAAAGCCGTCCCTTGCGTGTCACACATGACATAGTAACTTATTGTTTAGATCTGATTAGTGTCGTCAAACAACTTCTATTCTAGCTGAGCACGGTTTTTTGGCAACGGCTCTCTATCGGTTGTACTGTATTTTTTGTCTACGTGGCTAATCATTTTTGCAATCACCTTAACTACCCCGCCGTTTGGTTTCGAAATACCTGCAGGCGAGTAAAAAATGACCAACGCTCGAGAATATAACCATTAATCACGATGGTTTACCGTTATGTCAATACCGATAAGATGTCGGTCCATTGTTTAATATAGTCCCCAATTATTATATCCGTCACCTCTTCAAACAATCTTCTTGATTAGCAATTTAGGATAAATAGAATAATACACCTAACTTATTTAATTAATTGTTAAACACGTAACGCTATGAATTTACCCAACAAAGTGTGATTTAATTTCGAATGTCAAAAAAACAACACTAGGTTATATTGGATATTGTATCCAATATGTTATATAACGGCGTCACAAACGTAACGAGATGTTTCAGAATGTTTCAAAATTGTAAGTTTGTAAGACAACGGAAAGATGTACGGGTTACTTGCTATTGAGATTGAATCTCACGTTCAAGCTCAATTTAGCATCATGGACGAATAGCCTAATTATTTGGTTGAAATTTGGTTTTAAACATGAAATTTACTACAAAAAAATCCATAATATCTGGTGCGATATTATTATCGCTAAGCATCAATACAGCGCAAGCGGCAGAGATGTGCGGGACGAAAACCCAAGACAGGCAAGGTAAAGTATCTACTAATGTGACACACTGTATTAGTGATTATGGCCATTATCTATATTTTAATGTGCCTTACGCAAACAGCAATGTCACTATCACAACGACTGGCGGCACATTCAACGGTAGCGATGGTAATTTATATTTATACGATGGTGACGACTGGAGTGGCAATGAAGAACAGGTGAGTGCTACTGCAGGTACTAATGAAGAAAGCTTGTCATTCACCTCATACGCTGGCGATCGTTATTTTAGAATTACAGGTAATATTAAAGAAACAAGCTTAACGATTAGTGTAACTGGCGGTGATGTTCCTGCACCGTTAGGCGAGTATATTATCTTTAACAGCAACATTATTGTTGATGTACCAGCGGCATCAATTTCGTCTAAGTCGCAATATGGTTCAACAATTGCCACAATATTAGCGGCCAAATATAGTGACTTCAAAGGTATTGCTGGCGCAACTACAGATCCAATTACTGATGTTGCTAATGCGATTCATTTCTTAGCTAAATCAGATGATTTAGCGGATCCAGATCTTAATCAATTATTGTATTTCTTAAATTCATATACATATTATGCTCCAGCCATGACCAATGCTGAAGCGTCAGCATTAAGTACAGCACTATTAGCTGTAACTCAAATCACTGGTTTTATAAGCTCAACCGGCAGTGTGATCCAAGAAGGGTATGCTGGCGCGTTGGTTAATCTGCAAAATGGTGCAGGTGCTGCACATTATAAAGATCATTTACCTCATCTATTAGCCGCCCTACAATATTATTCGATACAAGCTAACCCATTTGCTTTACGCAATGCTGGTGATACGACTATGGCTCTTCTAGGCGCGATGGGTGCTGGCGCTTATGGTGGTTCTGCAGATGTAAAAGCTGCTTTTAATGACAATATGTTAGATGTGCTGTCAGTGCTGCGTTCGTTTGCTTTCTTAGGTGAAACATCACTTGATTTACGTTGGACTGGTGATAAAGATCGTCAATGGATCATGCCTCATTCATTTATTGCAATGGGAAAAATATCTGGCATTGCTTCTGCCGATGCTCAAGCACGTTTTGACAGCATTATCTTAGAAACTCGTGGTAAAGTGATTAATGATATTTCTGTTGAGACGACAGATAAAATTATCACTAAAAACTACTTAGAGTCGGCTAATCGTATTTGTGATGCTAATGATGCTCTATTTGGAAGTTGTAATATTCCACCGAAAGAATCTGATATTTTAACGGTTAGTTATGCGTGTACAGACAACATCACAATTCGTGCACAAAGCACGATCAGCCAAGCAACACTTGATCAATCTTGTGCTGATATGGCCTTACAAGAAAGTGAATACCATGCTTTCTTTAATACTTCCAGAACGCCTGTTGCTGGAGATTTAAATGAACACATAGAAGTGATTGCATTTAGTAGCCCAGCGGAGTATGAAAAATATGCCCCTGAATTTTTTGGCATCGGTACTGATAACGGTGGAATGTACTTAGAAGGTACTCCTAACCAAGTCGGCAACCAAGCACGCTTTATTGCGATGCAGTGTCCAGACGATTGGGTTGGTGGTTCTTGTCAATATATAGATCAAATCTATAACCTAAAACATGAATTTACCCATTATCTAGACGGTCGTTATGTTAAAGCTGGAACTTACGGTTCTTTTGACTACAACGTATCTTGGTCAGAAGGTATGGCCGAATATATGTCAATGGGGAAAGATCACCCCCGAACCTTAAATACGCTTAAAGGTGACACTATTCCACCATTGTATAACTTATTATTCATGAGTTATGAGTATGATGATTTATATCCATGGGGCTATTTTGCCATGAGGTATTTGTCGGAAGAACACAAACACGAAGTGGAGTTGTTAACGACTAAATTACAAGCTGGTGATAACGTCGCTTACATCGCGGCACTCAAAGGTGTAGCTAGTCGTACCGAAGCCGGTTTTGAAGCATATATGTTGGCTAACTCTGAGACAGTAGCACCTACTACTGAAATTATTCCTGCGGTGGATATGATTGGTAGTTGTAACTTGGTTCAACAATATGCACGTCATGTTGATGCGCCTAAAACCAATTTCACCTTTACAAATACCACAGATACTCCGGTCTCGTTATTTTGGATAAATGGAACGAAAGGCACCACTAGTTTCGAGAAAAACTACAAAACACTAAACCTCGGCGATAGTTATACATCGAGCAGTTGGAGTGTTGGTGAGCGCATCATGCTAAGCGATAACAATATGAACTGTATTGGTGTTGCTGTGATGGCTCAAGTTGATAATACTTTCACTATTGATGCTAGTTTAGTTGAACATGTTAAACAAGAAGTGCTCCCTGCGATTAATGAGTTAGGAAGTTGTGCGCTAGCATCGCCTCATTTACTCAAAACCACCTCTCATTCTTTTAGTATCACTAATACCTCTGATACAGCGGTAAGACTATTTAGAATTGATAATAAAACCGGAGAAATGTTGACCAAAAGTGGTGCCGATGATTTCACTCATGGTTATGGTGTATTAGCGCCTGGAGCGACATACAGTAATGATAAATGGTACGGTGATCGTCGCTTAATGGTTACGGACGAGAGTTTAAACTGTTTAAGTGTCGGCGTATTAAATAATTCGGTTGCCAATTTTACGGTTGATCAATCGGTGGTCGCTAATGCGGCCTCTTCAGAAGTTATTCCTGCGCCGCATACCATTGGCAGCTGTGCGTTAATGAATAAGCATTTGACTGGCCCATTTGAAGCTGATTTCTCTTTTGTGAATAACAGTGACAAAACAGTGCGTATTTATCGTGTTGATAATAAAACGGGTATGTTAAGTGAAAGCTTTGGATTTACTACACTAGCTAACGGTGAGACTTACGACAGTGTTGCTTCTTGGAAGTGGTTTGGTCACCGTCGCGCTGCGATCACCGATGAAAGTGCTCAGTGTTTAGGTGTTGCTGTAATGACTCAAGAAAATACCAGCAACGATTATGTGATAAGCAATGATCTTGTTGTAACGACGCAGCCTCCGGTTGACAGTGATGGTGATGGTGTTGTCGATAGTGTCGATATGTTCCCAAATGACCCAACCGAATGGCTAGATACAGATGGTGACGGTGTTGGTGATAACCAAGATATGTTCCCGAACGATTCGACTGAATGGTTAGATACAGATGGAGACGGTGTTGGTGATAATGCTGATCCGTATCCAACGGACGCGACAAATGGTGGCGGTACTGTTGCTAATTGTGGCGAAGCGACGATTAACAGCGGTAAAATAACCCTTGAAAATACGGAATGTATTACTGGCGGACGTGGTTCATTCTACATGTGGGTTGAAGCGGACAATACCGAATTGTTTCTAACAACTAAAGGTGGTCTAGGGGACGTTGGTATTTACTTCAACGCTAATACTTGGGCAACAATTGCAAACGCTCAAGCTGCTAGTGGCACAGTTGGTACTAATCAAGTACTAAAAGTGGTTGCAAATAAAGGTTGGCGTTACATTACATTAGACAGTGGAAACACATATTCTGGTGTCACCTTTAAAGCGAGTACGGCTGAAGAAGATAACGTCTCAGTTCCAACAGAAAATACGTTAATTGACGTATGTGCTACCCAGTCAGCACTTTCTTATGGAGCATTAGAGTCTGGTAAAGCGTTATGTACAGGCAAAGGTACTAACAATTACTACATCTACTTAGACTCGAATGTTGCTAGTATAGAAATTAAAACGGCACATGGTGGAGGACAAGTTAGCTTGTTTGCTGGCTCAAGTTGGGCTAATGCAAGTAATTATATGCATCAATCGACTAACGTTGGTACTACCGAGCAGAGTATTACGGTAAATAAACCATCAGCAGGTTGGTATTTTATTGGGGTTGAAAGTACTGGTAGTAATGTTGCATTACAAATAACATTAACTCAGTCTAATTAAAGTATCGTTTGTACGAAAATTAGTTAACGTAACATACTAAACAAAGTGTCATTCATTTATCGTGAATGGCACTTTTTAGATCATACCTCTAGAATATCAAACTGACACTATAAAAGTAGGCGTCTGGCAATCAACAACTAGCCACGGGTAAAAAACAGACGTTAAAATTAAGAATAGGCGGCTAATCGTGTCGGCAACGGCTGTTACTCCTGATTTCCACGTAAAAACGCTAGGGGAGTTAACGGCTCTAACAATGCCCAAATATATTATTGAACCATCAAAGCTCAGTCATTCAACGAACGCTGGTTTAAATTCTTCTTTATTTGCTATCTACATTACTTAGAGAGCGGTGGGTTAATGCCGTTTTAGTCTTTTCAGTGAAAGTAGGTGTATAAGTGAATCAAGTTGGGGTCGCGTGAATAGCCATCAATACACATGTGTTTAGTCAAGGGGAATTTAGATTCTTCGCCTACTTATCTGATACTTTCAACCCTAATTTTTTGCGCCCAACCTGCGGTGTTTTTCAAGGTAGTTGTCACCATTTAGTTAACATTTTGAAGAAAACGTTAGTCACATATTTTTTCTTTTAAATCAATAAAGTCGGCAGGTTGTAATTTAAGCCGCTAAAAAACTGCATATTGATTGACGGTGTACTGCACTTTTAGAAAATGTTGTTACAATCAGCCTCTCATTAATTTTGTTATCTCAACGTATTAGGTCACTTCAATGAAAAAGCTAACCGTAGAATTATTACTTACCGGCAACGAATTACTCTCTGGCGACGTTATTGACAGCAATTCAGCATTTATAGCCCAACAACTCGGTTTGCTTGGCTTGGAAGTAACACGCCGCGTTACCGTTAAAGATGATTTAGACATGTTAAGCGCAGAGATTGCGCATCAAAGTAAACGCGCCGACATTTTAATTATTAACGGCGGACTTGGGCCAACGGTTGACGACATGACCGCGCATGCGCTAGCTAATGCTGCAAATTTACCGATAACTTGCCATAAAGATGCCATAGAACACTTAGAAACATGGTGTAAAAAGCGTAACTATGAACTTAACGACGCCAATAAAAAGCAAGCTATGTTGCCACAAGGCTGTCGCATCATCGCCAACGAATTAGGCAGTGCAGTGGGTTTCTCATTAGTGCTAAATGATTGTTTAATTTATACCACGCCGGGTGTACCTCGCGAATTAAAAACTATGTTACGCGATGAAATTATTGATGATATTCGTCAGGAAAAACACATTGAGCACACCACCGATGTCTCACGTTTTCAGGTCTTTGGTTTAGGAGAGTCGACCATTCAAGAAATGGTTAACCTGAAATTCCCTAATTGGCCTCAAGACATTGAACTAGGCTTTCGCGCTGCCATGCCAACCCTAGAAATCAAATTGACCAGCCACCAGCAAAGCGCGCATGACAATAAACCAGTTTGGATGAAAAAACTCACCGATTTATTAGGTGCTCACGTAGTGGGTCTTGGTAAAACTAGCATGGCGCAGTCATTATTAGAGGTTTTAAGTGAGCGAAACAAGACAGTCACTTTTGCAGAGTCTTGTACTGGCGGCTTAATGGCCTCACAGCTTACTGCAATGCCTGGTTCATCTGCGGTATTTGAGGCGGGGTTTGTTACCTATTCCAACAAAATGAAATCGATGATGATTGATGTCAGCGAACAGACACTGATTGAGCATGGCGCGGTAAGTCGCGAAGTCGTATTAGAAATGCTAAGCGGCGCGCTAAACAAAAGCGATGCCGATTATGGGGTTGCTGTATCAGGCATTGCAGGCCCAAGTGGTGGTAGTGAAGAAAAGCCCGTTGGTTTGGTCTGGATAGCATGGGGCGAGCACAACAATATACAAACCTGCGCCTTATATTTACCGCTAGGCAGAACGTATTTTCAGCAATATGTTGCTAGTGCTGGTTTAGACTTAATCAAACGCCACATATTAGCGATAGAAGAGGCTCCTGTTTATCTAGAATCACGTAAAGCAGTCTAGAGAGCCCGTCATCTTGTAAGTCGACTCATCCCGCTAGTCGCCCCAACCCGTCATCCCGCTGGTCGCCAAAACCTGTCATCCCGCTGGTCTTTTTATGCGGGATCTCAGGCATCGCGTTACCAATTGGCTTAGTAAAAGGCGGCTGGAGATTCCCGATAAAAGATTTCGGGAATGACGGTTTTTTTTGAGGCGTTAAGGATGACGGCGATAGTCGCCTAAATCATTGGCGTTGCAGTAAAGCCGCCAAGTTTTAAATCGCCTGAGCTTATGTTTTATAAGTAATTTCGATTTAAAACGCAGGCAATGCAACTGCAGCGTTAAGGATGACGGCGATAGCGTTGTTGCACGTCTTGGGGCATGGCCTTTAGTTGAAAATCCACCATGTAATTAAATGAATCGAGCAATGTATCAAATTGATTGCCTTCAAATTGCGTTAGCAGCGCATGACAGGCTTCGAGGGTTGACAAACTATCACTACGAGACGATTTTCTAATCCGGTAATTGCTTTCGTTACTAACATCAAGGCCAATGCATGGCAGTGCTGCGAGGCGTGGATTAAGGCAATACATCTTATAGGCTTTTTTCCAGCTGCCATCTAATACAATCACTTGCACGTCGGCTAAGTTTGCTTGCTGAGTTTGTACGCTCAATTGCTGCTTTAATTCATTGACGCTGATGGCGTCATTAGCTGGGTACAATAACCATGTATTTTTGTCGCTGGCATTAAGTATTTCATTAAAGTCTGCATTATCGCTAAAATCTTCACCCACTATGATTTTACAGGAACTTAACGACAATTCGACGATTTTAGCCGTGCCTTTGGCGTGTTTCACTTCACTTGGGTGTTGTAAAATAATTAACGATAGCTGACTATTTAACGGGGTTATCGTGTGACATAAACATGCAGTTTTAGCACGAAGACAGCGCGTACATTGCTCTCGTTTACTCATTCTTTAATCTCTAATTATGGTATCTATACCCCAGATTGATATAGACTAGCTCCATTATAAACCTTAGGTTCGTCAAACGTTAATGAATAAATCAATCCTGATCCGCCATTGGGCAGCGCCATTAGCATTATTACTGCTAAGCGCTATTCTTTTTAGCCTGCAAGGTCAATTGCTAGACACGCTTGAATATAATCGCAGTTTAATTACCCAAGGTGAATGGTGGCGTTTAATCACTGGTAACTTATTGCATACCAATGCGTGGCATTTACTCTTTAACTTGCTCGGATTAGCTATGTTAGCCCACTTGTTTGGGCGATATTTCACCCCCACCAGCTTTGTGCTATTTTCATTATTAAACAGTTTATTGGTGGGGATTTTATTATATTTTTTTACCCCCGACATTGAATATTACGTTGGGCTATCTGGCTATTTACACGGTGTGTTTGTGTTTGGCTGTTTGGCTGAGGTAAAACGCGGTATCAAGTTTAGCTATTTATTACTGATTGGCGTTGGGTTAAAAATAGCTTACGAGAATTATTTCGGCTCAAATCAACAGATGGTTGATTTAATAGAGGCAAGCGTGGCAACCGACGCTCACCTTTATGGAGCGCTGGCTGCCCTGCCTCTGTTTGTATTATTTAGCTTAGTAAATAACAAAAAACGCTGAGTAATAGCGTATTAACGCGCCATGATAATGTCATTTAGCAAGCTAACGTCATCGCGCAATTTAGCGGCTTCTTCAAACTCTAAATTACGAGCATGTTCAAACATTCGATGCTCTATGCCTGCAATCTCTTTCTCCAGCTCTTTGTTGGAGAAGCTGGCGTATTTTGCGGCGGGCTCGGCGACTTGCTGTGAATCGTCACCACCAACATCTAAATAATCACCGACACGTTTCACCAAACCTTTAGGCGTAATACCGTGTTTTAGGTTATGTTCATGTTGCAATGCGCGCCTTGACTCGGTGGCGTCGATGGCTTTTTGCATCGAGTTAGTAATTCGGTCACCGTAAAGTATCGCACGACCATTTAGGTTACGCGCAGCGCGGCCAATGGTTTGAATAAGCGAGCGCTCAGAGCGCAAAAAACCCTCTTTATCGGCATCTAAAATTGCGACCAAAGACACTTCGGGTAAATCTAAGCCTTCGCGCAATAAGTTAATGCCGATCAGCACATCAAACTTGCCTAAACGTAAGTCTCGGATAATCTCAATGCGCTCAACCGTATCAATATCGGAATGAAGATATCTGGCGCGAACGTCGTGCTCTTCGAAATATTCGGCTAAATCTTCAGCCATGCGTTTGGTTAACGTGGTCACCAATATACGTTCGTTGATAGCGACGCGTTTTAATATTTCACTGTGTAAATCGTCTATCTGTGTCGTCACCGGACGCACTTCAATGATTGGATCTAATAATCCTGTTGGACGAACCACTTGCCGCGCGATGTCATCACCAGATTTTTCAAGCTCGTAAGCTGCAGGCGTCGCCGAAATATAAATGGTTTGCGGCGAAATGGCCTCAAACTCTTCAAACTTTAACGGACGATTATCTAACGCAGACGGCAACCGAAAACCATATTGCACTAGGTTTTCTTTACGCGAGCGATCCCCTTTATACATCGCGCCAATTTGCGGCACCGTAACGTGAGACTCATCGATGAAGATCAAACCGTCTTTGGGTAAATAATCGATTAACGTTGGTGGTGGCTGGCCCGGCGCACGACCAGACAAGTAGCGTGAATAGTTTTCTACGCCCGAGCAATAACCAAGCTCTAACATCATTTCAATGTCGTAACTCACCCGTTCACTAATACGCTGCTCTTCCACCAATTTATGCATCGAAATAAGTTGTTTTTTACGCTCTTGCAACTCGACTTTAATATGTTCAACCGCTGCAACGATCTTTTCACGCGGCGTTACATAATGCGATTTAGGATAAACCGTATAACGCACTACTTGACGCTCTAACGCGCCGGTCAGCGGGTCAAACAACGAAATACGTTCAACTTCATCGTCAAACATTTCGATGCGCACCGCATATTTGTCAGAATCGGCAGGGAAAACATCAAGCACTTCACCGCGTACACGAAAACTGCCGCGTGAAAACTCCACGTCATTACGTTTATATTGCAATTCGGCCAAGCGGCGTAATGTCGAACGCTGCTCCATCACTTCACCGACACGGAAATGCAATAACATTTTCATATACGACTCGGGATCGCCCAAACCATAGATAGCCGAAACAGAGGCTATCAACACCACGTCTTTACGCTCAATTAACGCCTTGGTGGCAGACAATCGCATTTGCTCAATATGCGCATTAACCGCAGCGTCCTTTTCGATAAAGGTATCGGTAGAGGGCACATAAGCTTCTGGCTGGTAATAATCGTAATAAGAAACAAAATATTCCACGGCGTTGTTGGGGAAAAAGTCTTTCATTTCTGCATACAACTGCGCCGCCAATGTTTTGTTTGGCGCTAAAATAATCGCAGGGCGTCCTGAATTGGCGATAACACTGGCCATGGTATAGGTTTTACCAGAGCCAGTAACACCCAACAGCGTTTGGTGCGCTAGCCCGGCGTCAAGACCATCACAAAGTTGTTTAATCGCCGTTGGTTGGTCCCCAGCCGGCTCAAAATCTGAATGCAATGTAAACTTCATGATGTTGTCTCTGCCTTCACTGCCACTTGAGGGGTATTGCTGCGCAACAGCTTAAAATGGTATTTAATCACGAAAAATGACATCACTCCGGTTAGCGCACCAGCAATGGTCACCCCGATAATCAATCCTTTAATATCGGCTAAGTAACAACCAAGGTAAGCAAAAGGCAACATTAAAACGAACAAACGAACAATGTTTAGCCCTACCGATACCATGGGCTTGTGCAGAGCATTTAACGATGAATTACTCAAAATAGTCACGCCGCCCAGCCCGTGTGCCAACGGAATAATTATCAAAAACAGCACGATAATTTCAACAACTTTTTCATCGTCGGTAAACGCACGAGCAATTAGGCCAGAGCTAAGCAGTAACACTACATAAATCATTGCTTGCCACAACATCACAAATTTAATGCTGCTTAAATAGCCTTCTTTAACGCGTTTTAAATGCCCGGCTCCAAAATTTTGGCTAATAAAGGGCGGCAATGACATCGATAACGCCAGTACTACAATCACCGCAAAAGTTTCCACTCGACTGCCTACTCCAAACGCCGCAACCGCTTCGGTGCCGTATTGCGCCACCATGGCCGTAAGAATGCTTGAGGAAATTGGGGTCATCATGTTTGATGCCGCAGCTGGAATAGCAATGGTTAAAATTTGGCGCGCTGAATACATGATCTCTTCGAGCTTATAACCCCAACCCAACATTTTATAGGTAAATGTCAATTTGTAATAAACAATAAGACAGCTGATAACGCTGGCACAAATACTGGCAATGGCCGCGCCTTTAATGCCCATGCCTTCAATGGGCCCAAAGCCAAAAATGAAGATCGGATCTAAGAGCGCATTAAGAATCGCCCCAATACCCATCACTTTAGCGGGGGTTTTAGTATCACCCGATGCACGCATTACCGAGTTACCGATAGAGGGCATAATAATAATTAGGCTGCCAATTAACCACGGCGTCATATACAGCTTAATCAAACTAATATTGTCGTTGTTGGCCCCCATGGTGCTAAATATCTGTGGTAAAAAGCTAAGAGCAATCATTGCCAAGCTGTAGATTAAGATGGCCGAAACGATCATCGCCACCGAGGCATGTTGCCGCGCTAAGACCTTATCTTCTCGCCCCAGCGTTTTAGCCACAACCGCAGACACACCAATGCCCAAACCAATAGCCAAACTAAAGATGGTAAAAGTCACCGGAAAGGTAAAACTAAACGCGGCTAACGAGGCGGTGCCAAGCATACTGACGTATAAGGCATCGACGATATTAAACGACATTAACAAGATCATGCCGAACATCATTGGAATAGTCATATTCTTTAACGTCGAATTAACCGGCGCGGTAAGTAACATTGTTGGGTTCATTGAATCTGCTGATAAAAAATTGGAGCACTATCCTAGCAGAAACAGCAAATACAATGAACAAGGTCAGCGACCTGTTTACCAATTAATCTATTACAAAATGTAAAAATGCTAAGTGGTTTGTGAAAAGGCGGAGGCTGACATCTCATTGTTCAATAATATAGCGCTAAATAATGACAATTAGGCATTAAGCAACCCAGTGACGAATGGCTTAACGAGATATTTTTCTGACGACTGATAAACTTGACCTTGTCAATAGCCTGTTAGTCGTCATTCGTCATAGGTCTGTTTCTACGACTCCCCCGTTGACAGAATGTAAGCAGTTGTTTTATCTTACATTAACCAAAATGCACAAATTTCGACATACATGATTGAAACGCCCAACAGCACTAGCTTTGCCCACCTTATCAAGATTTAATAAACACACTTATCCACAGCTTTAGTGGATAACCCTCGCAAGCCTTGGCTTGTCTATATTTTAAAGCCTTACGACTGACTAGATATTTAGCTGAAAATAAAATAATTGAATTTAAATTCGATCAAATTCAGACTTAATTAGATCACTTCCTTACATTCAGATAGTGTTTTTTTGTTGCTATCTATTTATAAAGGCTGAAAAAGTAGCAACACTAATAATAATAGACACTTTATGATTAGTGACTTTGCCGTTATAAAATAGGTAGATCTAGGTTTAGCAAATAAGCCAATGACAGGGCAACGTAAGATACAGGCTAAAATAATGGCAATATCGCGTCCAAACATACCTAAAGCGATTATTTAAGCCGCTAATTGTATAACTGTTGTCCAAACGCGCTTTTTTTAATAAACGACTGTTGACAGTTCGCATTGCACTCTTTAATATGCGCTCCGTCTTCACCGACAATCATTCCCCAATAGTTCAGTTGGTAGAACGCCGGACTGTTAATCCGTATGTCGCTGGTTCGAGTCCAGCTTAGGGAGCCAATTTTTTTATTGCAGAAATATTTGCCTAGCAAATACTCTACTAAAAACAAATTTGGTCATTAACAACAAATAGTAATTCTCCAATAGTTCAGTTGGTAGAACGCCGG
>JABSRV010000089.1:0-10367 GCA_013214905.1 Psychrobium sp.
GGGGATGACAGTTTTCATACGACCACGGGGGTGGAGTTTTTTTCGAACACTGTGATGGAGTTTCTTTCGCTCACGATGGTGATGGTTTATTTTCTTTTTGGCTTTAATTTTTAGGTAATGTTCTATGTTGATTTTAGATGAGCAATTGCAGTGGTGGTTCAGGGCTGAACCAGACTTGCTCGATAAGTTGCAGCAAACGTTGCAACCGCAGTTTTCTGTGTTGCCTGAGCTATCGTTATTGTTGGGTGAGTGTTTGAAGTTTTTGTATTTGGCGGGCAATGTTGCCTCAGCCGATGTTGGCCGTGTTAAATATACGCCGAGTTTAATTGTTGATGAAACTTGGCATTGTCTTATTTTGTTTACTCGAAGCTATCACCAATTTTGTCAGCAGTTTTATGGCGCTTATATTCACCATCACCCCGGTGGCGATGAGGCGACTAATCATACTCAGTTACAATTTACCCTCTATGCGCTGCAGTCGCAGTTTGGTAAGTTGGATAGCAACATTTGGCCTGTGCACGAAGTGCTTGATATTAGTGGGCACTGCAGCACTTGTGAGACTTAGACAATATACCCGTCATCCTTGAAACCGCAGTTTTATTGTCTGCGTTTCGAATCACAATCACTTATAAAATATAAGCTCAGGCGATTCGAAACTTGACGGCTGCACTGCAATTCCAATGATTTAGGGTATAAAAAATAAAGGGAAAATTATGTTATTTGAATCAAAAATTGATTTACATCTTCAGCGCGATAGCGAACTTGCACGTAAGCAACCAACTAAGTTATTTGCTAAATTTTTATTTTCGTTAACCAGTGGCAACTACGGTGAGATGAAAGAGCAGCAGCTGTTCACCGCCGTGGCCATTATGCAAGAGCTTAATAAGGTGATGCTTAAGCAGGGCATTACGAATTTACAGTTGCTAGAAGTCGACGACGTCATTTATTACGAAGACTTAGACAATAAAGATAACGATTTGGTCGACGGCATGATGAATATTTCGCTTAAGCGCGATCATATTACCAGCCCAGAGTTCAAGCATATGGCGCTAACTTTGTCGCATCCTAAAGATGGCATTGAATATTTTATTGAGCTAGACATCTCACGTATTAATACACCAGACACCGCGCCAATTAAGGTGAAGGTATATGGTTACATTGACGCCTTTAAGAAAGGCGACGATGAGTCAGAGCAGCAATTAACCGCTCGTTTGGGTAAGCATTTTGAGTCACAAGCGACTTATGATGACATGGTGCGACGTTACCGCAGTCAGTTCGACAGTTTTGTGACAGGGCTTAACTTCGCCCTTAATACTCAGCTTAAGGTGAAAGAAGCGCCACTGAAAACGCAAAGTGTTATTGTGCGCCCTAATGAGAAATCACGCAGCTGGGGTGATGATTCACGCCTACGACGCCGTCATTACCGTCACGATTCTGGCAATAGCATGATGTATCCGTTGTTATGGATGTCGTTAATGCAAAGCAATTCGATTGCGGCGCACAATGTCACCGTTGAGTCTGAAGCGGGTGAGTCATTAGGTGAGATTGATTCAGCCGACACAGCCAGTGAACCGTTATTTGACGAGAATATTGCCGTCGATGAAGCGCAATCAGCATCTGATTATAGCGATGCGGGCAGTGACTTAGGCAGTGTTGGGGAGGACGGCGGCAGTTGGCTTAGTGATTTTGGTGATTTTGGTGGTGATTCTGATGCTGGTGGCTCAAGTTGTTCGTCGTGCAGCAGTTGCTCGTCTTGTTCTTCTTAATAGGTGACGTGCATGAGTAGTTTAGACATTATGACCGAGCGTTTGCATATTCGCCCATTTACCAGCGATGACACGGATTTTGTTCTTAAGTCTTGCAACGAACCTGCGTTTATTGAAAACATTGGTGATAAAAATATTAGAAATAAGCAAGACGCGTTAGCTTATCTAGACGGTGGTCCTATAAAAAGCTATTTAGATAACGGTTTTGGCCTGATGCTTGTTACTCTCAAGTCGTCCAAGCAAGCTATTGGTTGTTGCGGCTTAATTAAACGAGACAATGTGCCGAACATTGATTTGGGTTATTCACTGCTCAAAGACTTTCATGGTGTAGGCTACGCGAGTGAGGCAACAACAGCAGTATTAGCGTACGCTAAACAAACGTTGAAGTTGAGCAAAGTGGTTGCTTATACGTCGTTCACTAATCAGCCATCGATAGCTGTATTGGAAAAGCTGGGGTTTGTTTGCAACGGTGAGTTTGATTTACCTGGATATGATTCAAGCAGTAAGTACTTTGAGTTAAATCTATAACCATTCTATACCCGTCATCCTTGAAACCGCAGTTTTATTGTCTGCGATTCGAAACTTGACGGCTTTGCCTAGAGCGAAAGCAGAACCCTTATGCCAGTGGCATAAGGAAGTCAGCTAAAGCAGTGATGTAGGTACTTAGGTTTTGTCTGGAACTAAAAACCTGCACTGCAATTCCAATGATTTTGGGTATATAGGGGTAGCGGGCATTCGTTACCTCAAATTACAGTCTTTATCATCATCTTTAATATCTATTACGCAGGCTTGGTACGTCGGTAAAGTATTGCACGAATTCTACCTCGTAGTCGTCTGGATCTAGGAAATAGACATTCTCTCGATATTCATCTTCTTGGCCGTCTTTAGCCGTGGCAAATCCAGCCGCTGCTAAGCGTTTGATTACGCCT
Organism: Psychrobium sp.; assembly: GCA_013214905.1. Taxonomy (GTDB): domain Bacteria; phylum Pseudomonadota; class Gammaproteobacteria; order Enterobacterales; family Psychrobiaceae; genus Psychrobium. Next base: position 2,696 of record JABSRV010000089.1, read on the forward strand.
TTAATGTCGCTGGTGACAAAAGCAAAATGCGCCAGACCTACCTGATGCCCAGCCAGATCCCGATTTTGGTCAACGCCATTATCTGCCAGTGCTAAATAATTATAATCATCACCAAAATGTAACCAGTTTCTTGCTTTGCCATGCCAGTCATTTTTGCCACCACCACGCACCGTCCATTGGGGGAATGCTGCACGATAAAATAATAATGAATTATCTAGGTTGCTAACCACTAAATTTATATGTTCAAGCTGAATCATCACCGCCTCTCTTATGTAATGTTTTTTGCTTACATATTAAATTAGCATATTGGCCACATAAGTAAAGTTAATTATTTATATTTGTTATTAGACTAAAGAGTAATGCTTCCCGTTGATTCAGATCAATAAATTATCCTTTTATCAAAGTAATACTATTTTATGATGTTACGATTGCGACTACTACTTTCGCAGTGCCTGGTCTCTCGTACTGCACATTGTTAACATCTGGACACTATGGACAATAACTCTTTATACGGTGCAATCGAGCGCCGTGTGGTCACTTGCTCTCCTCATACCTCGTTGCGAGAGGCTATTGTGCAGATGCAACAACAGCAATGTTGTTACGTTATTGTCATTGCTAATGGAGTAGCGCAAGGCGTTTGGGCTGAAAAAGACACATTGAAAATTGCTCATGTGAGCTCAGCGTCGTTTGATACTTCGATTCGTGACGTGATGAATCTGTCGGTTGATTCGGTCAACGTAGCATTGTCGTCTAAGCAAGCGGCGTTTCAATTAAGCGCTGCTGCATTGCAATATTTGGTGGTGTTTGATGATGTTAATGACGTGGTTGGCATTGTTACTCAACAGGCGCTAGTGGCGCAGCAAGGTAGTGAATGGTTTTATAGCTTAACCCAAGTTAAGAGTGTATTGCCACAACACCAAATGCCGTTAATTGATGGCAATGAAACACTGCAACATGCTATTTATTTAATGAATAATCACCACTGCGAATTGCTCGTTGTCACCATATCGGGCAGGCCATCAGGCATGCTTAGTCAACGTAATGTGGTTAATTTGATGTTGACTCAATCGCAAGATGCAAAGGTGCTCAGTTTTTTCGACAAGTCACTCATTACCGTGCCTCATGATACGTGTTTATTGTCGGTGCGCACCTTCATGGAGCAGCTGAATATTCGACATATCGCGGTCAATGAAGATGACGAATATCTTGGCATTGTGTCGATGAACGATCTTACCAATAACATGGAAAAAAGCTACGTCAATCGTTTACGTGATGCGCTAGCTGACTCTCATGCAAGTCTGCAGGAAAACAAGCAAAGCTTGCAAATGGCCAACGCCCTTATTGAAGCCTCGGTTGATGGCATTATGGTGACTTGTGAAAAAGGGATTATTCATTCTGTAAATACTGCCTTTACTCAACTCACGGGCTACGAAAAAGAAGATGTGGTAGGCAAGTTTGCCAGAATCCTTAATTCAGGACGACAAAGTAAATCGTTTTATCAAGAGATGTGGCAATCAATTATTGCGGTGGGACGCTGGCAAGGCGAGATATGGAATCGGCGTAAAAATGGTGAAATTTATCCTGAATGGTTAACTATTACCAAGATTCAGGATCCGACGAGTCATGGCACTATGTATGCGGGTATTTTTAGTGATATTACTGACCGAAAAAAATCTGAATTATTGATTAAGAATCTCGCTTATTATGATCCGTTAACCAAACTGCCTAATAGACAATTGTTGTTTGATCGCTTAGATACAGCCTTGGTGAATGCTCATAAAAAGCAATGTTTGATGGCTGTTTTGTTTATCGACCTTGACCACTTTAAGCGCATTAATGACTCGTTGGGCCATAGTGTTGGTGACAAAGTACTTTGTGAGGTATCGCAACGTATTGCGCAGTGCATTTCTGAAACCGATACCCTGGCACGAATCGGCGGCGATGAGTTAGTGATTTTATTGCATGAAGTGGCTGATCAAGATGACGTTTACCGAGTCGCGCAACAAGTGGTTGAAAGTCTCAATTTACCGTTACAAATTTGTGAGCGAGAATTGTTTTTAACGACCAGCGTGGGCTGTTCTATTTACCCGCAAGACGGGCAAAGCAGAGAAGAGTTATTAAAAAATTCAGATACCGCGATGTATCGCGCAAAAAGTAATGGCCGAAATCGTTTTTGTCTCTATTCTGCGGAAATGAACGAGCAGTCTAAAATGAAGCTGGCGTTAGAGAATCGGCTGCACAGTGCGGTTGGAAACGGTGAACTATTTTTAGAGTATCAACCCAAAGTTGATACTAATAGCCATCAAATAGTGGCTGTGGAAGCATTGGTTCGTTGGCAAGATAAGGTCTTAGGACGTATTGCCCCCGACTTATTTATTGGAGTTGCAGAAGATATAGGGCTGATTAGTGAGATAGGACATTGGGTGTTAAAAGAAGCCATGATGCAAGGACAACGTTGGTTAGAGCAAGGTATGATGCCGTTAAAAATAGCGGTTAATGCGTCGGTTAAACAATTTACCAACCAAGACTTTGTACTGCAAATAAGAGATCTACTTGAGGAAACGGGCTTTAATCCCCATCAACTTGATATTGAAGTGACTGAAAGCAACGTGACCGACGATTTAGACTTTATGTTTAATTGCCTAAAAGAGATTAGAGAACTTGGTATAGGCGTATCAATGGATGATTTTGGTACTGGGTACTCTAGCTTAAGCATGCTAACTAAAATGCCGCTGGATCAGCTTAAAATTGACCGCGCGTTTATTGATGGCATCCCAGATAAAAAAGAGTGTCGGGAGTTGGTATCCACCATTATTTTAATGGCGCATAACCTAGGGTTAACAGTTGTTGCAGAAGGGGTTGAAACTACTGAGCAGTTAATGTTCTTAAAAGATCATAAATGCGAGCAAATTCAAGGCTATTTATTTAGCAAACCTGTCAGCGCTGACGCGATTTTTGACATGATAAATGCTGAACTTGCTACCACAACTATGCCGTTAGAGTTAGTCACCTAAGCGGTGGCTGCTCTATCTAACTCGGTGCTTTTAACCGAGTCTCTTTCTTTTGTCTCGCTCAACCAACGCTGTAAATTAGGCAGGTCGTCTGGCACGTTTAGTTTCAATACACGCATGAAGTTGATGATTGAAAATAGAGTAATGTCAGCCATTGAGAAGCGATTACTCGCTAAATACTTATTCTCGCTAAGTTGTTTGTCTAACATTGGCAGTGCAGCAAGATAACGTTGTTTGGATACTTCACCCCATTGTGGCACGACTGTTTCACGGTCTTTATAGATACCACTTAGGTTTCGAAACGCTTGCAGTGCTGGCATCATGACTTGAAATTCGACAATGCGATGCCACATTTCAATTTCAGCGACTTCTAAAGGGGTATCGCCAAAGAGTGACGTTGCTTGGCCACTGATGCTTTCTAAGTAACGACATATCGCAACTGACTCGCCAATGCAGGTGCCATCATTAAGTTCTAATAGCGGGATTAATCCGTTGACGGCCTTGTCTTTGAATTGTTGTTTGATGTTTTCGCCACCACGAATATCAACGTTGATACGTTCAACCTGCAAATCTATCTCTGCCAAAAACACACTGACGCGTCGTGCGTTAGGTGCCATGGCATATTCATAAAGTTTCATTGTTGTCCTCCTTGTTGTTCATCAACTAACATACCCCTAATGCCGGTTGATTAATAGCCATTTATTCAATGTGTTATGAAACGTTGTCACAAGTTATATGCAAAAAAATAGCACCGACAGGTGCTATTAATGATTAAGAATTGGCGCGTGGTAACGCGATTGCTTGTTAAGCGTGGCTGGCTAGTCTTAACCAGGCATAACGTTGTTGCTCGAACGCTTGCTTGAGTTCTTGGATTTGCTGTTTTAACGCCAGTTTGTCGTAATCTTTGTGTAGTTTGCGTTTTTTGTCTTCAAAGAACTTCTTTTTTAGCGCGTAGAATTCGTTTAACTGATGTAATAGTTGATCGTATTCTGCGTGAAGTTTTGAAATTAACTCTTCTGCGTTGTGGTGCACTGTTAAACGTTGAGTGCTGCGTTTTAGTACCATCGCAAGCTTTGCTTGTTCAATTTTAACTTGTGGTGTTTTTCGTAACTTGGTGGCTAAGCCAACCAAAGACAGCGATTTTATCAACCATTTTGTTGGATCATAGTGATACCACTTAATGCCGTTACGATAGTCCATTTCAAAAATGTGATGGAAGTTATGATAACCCTCACCGTGCGTGAATATTGCTAATATGGCGTTGTCTTTCGCGGAGTTTTTGTCGGTGTAAGGTTGGCTACCCCACATATGTGCCCACGAATTAATGAAAAATGTAAAGTGGTGACTTAGTACCAAGCGAGTAATGCCTACCGCGATGAAACTTGCCAGCATGTCGCCACTAATTAAACCAATAAGAGCGGCAAAGCCAAAGTTGGTGATTAGGGATAGCAAGATATAGTGTTTGTGTTGCCACATCACGATAGGATCTTTTTGCAAGTCACGACAGTTGCTATAGTCGTCGTAAACCTCGTATTTGTAGTGACGTAACATCCAGCCGATATGTGAGAACCAAAATCCACGTTTTGCACTGTAAGGGTCGCGGTCGTTCTCGTCGACAAACTTGTGGTGAATGCGATGGTCGCTTGACCAGTGCAATGCAGAGTTTTGCATGGCAAAGGCACCGCCAATGGCGTATATTAGACGCACGCTCCAGTGAGCCTGATAAGTCTTGTGTGACCACAAGCGGTGATAACCCGCGGTAATAGACAAACCACAGAAGAACACTCCGGCAACAGCAGCTAGAATGACAAAAATGTTGAAGCCAAAGGTAATTTCATACCACGGCACAAGAGTCACCATCGCCAAGAAAGTACCGGCGAATAAAATGACATTGAACCAAATCAGGGGTGGTTTACGCATGGAGCATCCTAAAATTCACATTGAGCGTACAAGTGTAAGCTAAAATGAGTGACGTCTGCAAGTATCATTGCTAATTATCAAATATTTATTTTTATTTTGTGCATTGCATTGTACCAAATCTTCTGTTGTTTTAATCTTACGCTTATTGCAGAATAATTTATTGATGGTGAAATTAATGGGCATTAGAGCTCAACAAAAGGAAAAGACGAGGCGCTCGTTAATCGACGCGGCGTTTCATCAGCTTTCGGCGGAGCACGGTTTTTCGAATTTAAGTTTACGTGAAGTTGCTCGCGAAGCAGGCATTGCCCCCACTTCTTTTTATCGTCACTTTAAAGACATGAATGAATTGGGGCTGACCATGGTTGACGAAGGCGGTCTGATGCTACGCCAATTAATGCGTAAAGCTCGCCAGCGTATTAATCGTGGCGGCAGCAGCGTTATTCGAATTTCGACCGAAACGTTCATGGAGTTTGTGGAATCTAATCCCAATGTCTTTCGGTTATTGTTGCAAGAACGTTCTGGTAATTCTGCTGCGTTCAGAAAAGCTGTTAATCGAGAAATTAAGCATTTCGTTGAAGAATTAACAGACTATTTAACCCACCATACTGATTTAGATAGATCATTGGCTACAATTCAAAGTGAAGCTATGTTAATTATAGTGTTCAGTGCGGGTGCCGAAGCGCTTGATATGGAACTAGAAGCTCGCACTCAATTGGCCAAGCGCGTTATCTTGCAGTTAACTATGATCGCAAGTGGTGCACATTATTTATCGAATCACGAACCGGAGATGTAACTCATGTTGTCAATTTCAATGGAAGATAAAAAAGTTCTCGTTTTTTCTTTTATCGCAGGGACTAGCGCAAATGCAACCTTAGGGGGTTTAACGCTGGTTGAAGTGGCCTTTTCTGTTTTTCCACTGCTGTGTTGTGCTTTGGCATTTTATTGCATGTTACAGCAATATAAGGAACGAGCTATTGAGGGCGATATTCCGTTATTGACCGGCGCAAGCTTTGTGGTGGGCGCATTGGCTTATGCGATTTGCATTAGAGTGTTATACCCAGAGATAGGTAATAACTTTTTACCGTTGATGTTATGTATGGTGCTGGTCTTTTGGATGCTGCACAAGCTGGGGTTATTTAAAAAATAACCCCCCCTTAAATATCCTAGAATCAGGTTATTTTTTGGTTAGATACACTGCAGATTCCATATGATGGGTATATGGAAACTGATCAAATAGCGCAAAGCGACTAATCTTGTGGCTTTGCGATAATATCTCAAGGTTGCCAGCGAGTGTTTCTGGGTTACATGAGATGTAGACAATGTTGTCGTACTGGCTAATGCCACGCAGCGTATCGTCATCTAAACCCGCTCTTGGTGGATCCACCAAAATGGTATTGCAATTAAAGCTGCTTAAATCGATATCTTTTAGGCGCTTAAACTCACGTTCTCCACGCATTGCTTGCGTAAATTCTTCAGCCGCCATACGTAAAATGGTCACGTTATCTAACTTGTTAGCCGCAATATTGTATTGAGCCGACTCAACTGAAGGTTTTGCAATTTCGGTCGCCAACACACGATCAAAATTCTTGGCCAGTGCCAACGAGAAGTTGCCATTGCCACAATACATTTCGAGTAAATCGCCTGTCGCGCCTTTAGTGACGTCTAATGCCCATTCCAACATCTTTTGATTGATGCCACCATTGGGTTGGGTAAAGCTGTTTTCGACTTGCTTGTAAATTAGCTCTTGGCCATCTACCTGCAGTCTTTCAATCACGTAGTCGTGATCTAAACAAATTTTCTGTTTACGAGCGCGTCCAATAAGTTGTAAATCAAACTTTTCATTCAGGCGCTCTTTTAACGCTTGTGCTTGTGCTTGCCATTTCTCGTCTAGTTGACGGTGATATAGCATCGACACGATAATTTGGCCACTCAGTGTCGACAAATAGTCCACTTGAAATAACTTAAAGCGTAAATCGTGGTTGTCGTGCAATTCGGTCATTAACGCTGCCATCACGTCATTAATAAGCTGTGATGCCGATGGGAATTGATCAACACGCACTTTCTCTTTAGTTTGTGAGTCAAACACAATGTGATAAAGATCTTCGTCTTGATGCCACACTCTAAATTCGGCACGTAGGCGATAGTTTTTAGGCTCTGAGCTGAAACTCTCTAACGCTGGTGGATTAAATTGTTGAAAGCGTTCTTTCAAAAAATCTTCTTTTTCAGTAAGTTGCTTTTCGTAATTAGCAACGTCAACCAAGCCTGGTAACATGGGGTAAATCCTAAGCATAATAATTGGCGAAGATTTTAAGTTAATTTGCAGTTTTGTCCAGCCTAATTGTCGAAAAAACAGACGCAAACGCTCAAGTTTTAGCGGCATTTGTCGATATATATTCATTATCCAATTTTTATTAGGTGGCTCTATGCAAATTAATCAAATGACGCAACCAAAAAATCAATCAGTTAAGAGTGATAAAGTGGCTGGAAAAGATGGAGCTGACAGCAAGTCTGCTGCGGTTTCGGAACAAGACAGAATAGATAAATATAACTTTTCGGCTAATCATAAGCTGATGATTGGCGCAAAATCGCTAATGTCGGCATTGAATCGTGAACTTAAAATAGAGAGCTCTCAAAGTTTTTCGGCGCGATTTGAAATCGGTGGTACTGAGAAAGGTTCTAAATTGGACAAAATGGACATTGAGCCTATTTCGTTCGATTTTGAAGAAGTCGCCAAAAACGTG
>JABSRV010000089.1:10377-13653 GCA_013214905.1 Psychrobium sp.
TGTCAAAGCGGCAAAATCAGGCGGTGCTAACAACGAATAGTTAGAAGAATTAATGGCACAAGCTCGTGAAGGCATCGACAAAGGTTTTGAGATGGCCAGAAAAGAACTTGGTGACATGGATTTATTGTCAAACGATATCAAGCAGGGCATGGAAAAAAGCTACAGCTTGATCCAAGACGGCTTAGAAAAGTTAAATAATGATGTGTTTAATCTTACTCCTGCAGTAAAGGCCAATGCGAGTGAGCTTAATTTACGAGAAGAAGAGCAAGGCAGCATCTCAATTAAGACACGTGATGGTGACAGCATTGAGATTTCGTTTGCTAATAGCGCCAGCTTATCGTTGAGTCAATCAAATAGCGATGGTGAATATAGCCGCAGCATTGATATTAATACCAGTCGTTCGTTTAGTTTTAAAGTGGAAGGCAATTTAGACGACGACGAAAAAGCCGCTGTTGGTCAATTGGTGCAAGACATTGGCGTATTGGCAGACAACTTCTTTAACGGCGATATCGAAAAAGCATGGCAGCAAGCCAAGGATCTTGGTTTTGACCAATCTCAAATAGCTGAGTTCTCGCTTGATTTTAAAGAGGTGAAGCAAATATCAGTCAAAGAACATTATGCTAGCGGCAATGATCAATCGCCTATTGCTACTATTGCGCCATACCTTAAAGATCTTAATAGCGTGGTAGAAAAAAGTGATAGTTTGCTTAACGGTGATAATCTTAAGCAACTAATGAAAGATATTGCCGACCAGCAATTGGCGTCAATTGACCAGCTTACCTCTTCAGCTGGACAGCTATTCGCTGACTTTAATCAGCAACTGCTCGACGCGCAACAAGCATAACGAGTCAAACAGTAGAGTGGTGTGTGCCGCTCTACTGTAAATATACCCTCATTCTTGAAACCGCAGTTTTATTAAGAAATACGTCCTGTATTTCTCCAAAGGCCGTCGTAGGCGACGTTCAAAATATTTCCAGAATATTTTGTGTCTGCGTTTAGAATCACAATCACTTATAAAACATAAGCTCAGGTGATTCGAAACTTGACGGCTTCACTGCAATTCCAATAATTTTGGGTATAAAGACTTGTCCTGCCCCCAATACATAAGCGAAAATAGCGAGTCTAATCATTTTGTAAAATAGCGGAGTAGTTTTGGTCGGCAAAATATTAATGTTCGATTCTGGTATTGGCGGGATCAGTGTATACCGCGAAATCAAGCAACTCATGCCTGAACTGGCCATTGATTACCTGTTCGACAATTTGTATTACCCTTATGGTGAACTTAGCGAACAACAATTAATTGATCGGCTTAGCAGCCTCATTAGTCATGTAGTGCAACAAAGTAAACCCGATCTGTTAGTCATCGCCTGCAATTCAGCGAGTACTATTGCTCTGCCAAGCCTACGAAAACTATTAAATATTCCTGTTGTTGGTGTTGTACCAGCGATAAAACCCGCCGCGGATATTACTAACAACAATGTTATCGCATTGCTGGCGACTAAGGGTACGATAGATAGAGAGTACATTGATGCTCTTCGCAATGAACATGCACCTCATTGCCAAATAATCAAAGTTGGTAGTAATGAACTTGTCTCTATGGCGGAACAAGCCTTTAGGGGCATAACACCAGACTTAGACTTACTGAGCAAGATCTGTCATCCATTCACCAATAAAGCCGATACCTTAGTGCTGGGCTGTACACACTTTCCATTGTTAAGTGATTACCTAAGCAAAGTTTGCACGGGGAGAATACGTTTGGTGGACTCAGGCAAGGCAATCGCAAAACGAGTGCAACAACTGCTTGCCAATGAAGTGCTAGCTAACAAAGCAACGCTGGCGGTTGAAAATGAAGACAAAAAAAAGCCCGACGTCATTAGCCGGGCTCTCTATACACAAGACAATCTAGATGATTTACTTGTCGCCTCCTTATATAAAGAAGGATTTAGTAGTCTAAGCTTGGTTATTCAGCCGCTTGACTAGTTTGTTCTTGGCTGGTTTTCTCTTTGGCTTCACGAACCTTTAATACACGCTCTTGGAATTCTTGGTCGTTAAGCTTGGCCATCGCATCATTAGCCCCTTGAGCATTCATTGTCACGAAGCCAAAACCACGGCGACGTCCTGTTTGCTTGTCCTTAACTAGACGCACTGAATATACAGAGCCAAACGTTTCAAACAATTCACGCACTATCGATTCATTCGCACGATAAGGAAGATTGCCAACATATAATGTTTGACGGTCTTCTTCGTCGGTAGCAACCGAAGATGAACTTGGAGCTAATAAAGTCACAACAACGCCACCAATGATGATGCCAATCGCCAATACACTAGCGCTGCTAGCCATAGACTCAGATATAACTGGTAAAAGGAAATAGCCAACCAAGGCCAATACAAGAGTAATAAGAAGAGAAGTAAATTTTGTTGATTTCATAAAGTAACCTAAATTTAATGAAGAAAAATAAACGCTTAAGCGGCACATAATAATGATATTTGTGCCTAGTTGCTAGCTTTGATGAGCAAATAGTTTAATTATCATTCAATAATAGGGGCAGAACCATACTCTTATTACTTATATATGCCTTATAGGGTTAAATGTGCGCTAAAGCGGTTAAAATTACACCTAAAGGCTCGAATGTTGGTCAGTTGACAGCATAATAGTAATAAATGGCATAAAGTGCTTGCCCTTAAATATAAACTCCTTATAATGCGCAACCTCAGCAAGGGCTTACGGCGAATATCGCTGTGATGTAGTTGCAGAGCGGTTATTGAGAATTATAGTTTTTCGAAGGTTCATTTAAATTATTGAAAATTTCGCTTGACGAAAATGTTCAATTGAGTGAAAATAACCATCCACTTCAAGATGAAGAGGATAACGGAGATAAAGCATAGTCATCTCGGTAAAGTAAGGCGTTAATGTTTAAGTTATTTTAGAAAAACGAATTAATTTAAAATTAAAGCTTGACTTTAATAACGGGAAGCGTATTATGCGCATCCCAACGCAACGAACCACATGGTTTGAAGCGCTACTCTTAACCACTAGGTTAATCGAGTTAAAACGTTCTTTAACAATTAGTATTCAAATAAACTGTGTGGGCATTTGATGATAAGTACTGAGGTTCTTATTTGATACATGTCTACACGATGAACTAGAGATAGTTCAAAGTTATGATAAGCGTAACATTCGTTATCTTCGGGTAACGGAAGGTTAAGCTAGTATTCATTGAGACCTTAGCTTATTAAATTAAGCATCAAATTTTTAATTGAAGAGTTTGATCATGG
>JABSRV010000009.1 GCA_013214905.1 Psychrobium sp.
AGCAAAAGCATTCGCCTGCATTTGCAAAAAAATGCCAACAAAACCTTTGATGGTATTATTGGTGTTAATGATTATTTCGACTTCACCATGTGCAATCCACCGTTTCACCAATCATTGAGCGAGGCTAATGCAGGCTCACAGCGTAAACGAAAAAACTTAGGCATTGAGAACAAGTCAGCACTTAACTTTGGCGGTCAAAAGGCAGAACTGTGGTGCGATGGTGGTGAATTAACATTTATTAGCAATATGATTAAGCAAAGCAAGCAATACGCTCATCAAGTTTTGTGGTTTACCTCATTAGTCTCAAAAAGTGCCAATCTTAGTCCGCTTAAAAAACAACTACGCCAAGCACAGGTTTATGACATTAAAGTGGTTGAAATGGCCCAAGGTCAAAAAGTAAGTCGTTTTATTGCTTGGACATATTTAACTAAACCGCAGCAAGACGGATGGTGCAAAATACGATATAAGTAGCAGATCAGATCAACAATCAGCTAATTTATAGTACTTTATTGGTATATACGGTGATAAAATAGTTCTATAAACTTAGCTAACTGTCTAATAAACGTTCGAGGTGATACGTGAACCTATCAAATAGTTTTTCTATCCATAAGCCGGCTTCATCGCTGAGCTTTATCGAGCGTCAGCAGAAAGATCGAGAAAAGCTCACAGAGCAATTAAGTTCTGGTCTAAAAATTAATAAAGCCAGTGACGACGCCGCTGGCTTGCAAATATCTAACCGCCTAACTTCACAAATCAACGGCTTAAATCAGCTAGCAGTAAACTCATCCGATCAAATTAATCTAAACAATGTCAGCTCTGGGCAATACGGCTCGATCACCGATAGCCTGCAACGCGCCGCTGAATTGTCAGTGCAATCTGGTAATCCATTATATGACAGCGCTGCAATTCAAGGTGAGTTAGATCAGTTAACCGGAGAGATTAATGCAGTGGCAGAGCAAGCATTAGGCACCAGCGGTTTTATCTCAGGCCTTGATGCTAGTGATCCCGCCGCCACCCAAGCCGCCATAGAAAGCGCCTTAGCTACGGTAGGTGATGCAGCGACTAGCAATGGCGCACAATCAAACGCATTGAGCAGTCAAATAAGTACCTACGAAGTAACCAGTAGCAACAGTAGCGCCGCGCGTTCACGCATCCGTGATACCGACTTTGCGCAAACTACCGGTGAAATGCAAAAAAATGAACTATTGCTGCAAGCTTCCCTAAAAATTCAACGCAGTGAAGAAGAACGTAAAGGGTTACTGTTTAATAAAATGGTCTAAATTCTTGTGCTAAAAAACATGTTACAATCTAGCGGTTTTTAATTACCAGTTTGATGCAACATGCACGCCATTCAACGTTTACACCAATATCGCGAGAGCATTAGTCGTCGCCCATTTAAAGGTCGCGGTTATAAAATAGAGCGCTGCGAAAATTGCCGCATTAATCAAAAATTTTGCATTTGTCAGCACAAACCTAGCTGTCAGTCTAACGCCGCATTTTTATTAATTATGTGGGATGACGAAGTCTTAAAACCCAGCAATACAGGTCGACTGATTGCCGATTTAATTGAAGATACCCACGCATTTATTTGGCAACGCACCGAAGTTGATCCTAATTTATTAAGCGTGATCAATGATCCTAAATATCAGCCTTTTGTTGTTTTCCCACAAGAATTCGCTGGGGACTCGCAAGTCATCCACAATCATGTGCCCGTGTTAGCAGACGATAAAAGACCACTTTTCATCTTGCTTGATGGTACTTGGCGCGAAGCTAAAAAGATGTTTCGGAAAAGCCCCTATTTACAAGGACTACCCGTATTATCAATGCAGTTCGACGAAGATAATACCGAGCAACGATTCCGCGTACGAAAAGCCATTGCTGATGGTCAATTAGCCACCGCTGAAGTAGCCGCTAGGGTATTACATAGTTTTGGTGAAGAGCATAATGGCAATATATTAGACTTGTGGTTTGACGTTTTTAGTTATCACTATCAACATGGCGCATCACACCGCTACCAAGGTAATGATAAAGCACTCAGTGAACTGCAAAACTTAACCCAAATACCCCCAAAAATTTCCTAATTTTTACAGCCGCTTGGAATAACCTTAAAGCATCATTTCTAGTATTTATGGGAAGGTGGTTAGTGTATATCCGTCCCTTGTTTTGATATAGCCATCTAAGGCATTTGGGGGCACAAAGCGCCTTACAAATAGTTGTACCAATGTGGATTTTTGGATTACATTTTGTATGGGTAATGATGAATGTTGGCGCCGGTATAAATCAGAAACTAAGGCAATTAGCAGCTAAAGAAACAAAGCCCCGCAGTGATAAGGACTTGAGTTTGTACTGTCTTTTATTTAATAAAGAGAAGGACTAAGAATCTTACGAAGTCATTAGCTCGTTATTTATTAGATAGATTTTTGTATCCCATTTACCTCTCATTAAAAAGCTTTAAGTAAATGCCAGGCTGTATCCATCAAGCTCATATGCTGTTGCGCTTGGTGATCTAATTCAGCCAAAGCTGCTTGCTCGAATAATCTACCCGACTTGATTACCACCAAAGGTTTGCGCAAAACAGAAAAATCAATCCTCGGGTCTGAATTAAGTAAAATTAAATTTGCGGTATAACCTGGTGCAACAGTGCCGATTTCTTGACCAAGACCTAAAACTTTTGCCGGCGTTATCGTTGCCGATCGTAAAACATCGTTTGCTGGTAGGCCGTAGTGGACTAAGAGTTCCATTTCATCAATGGTACTTTTGCCATTAATGTTATGACCAGAGCCGCCGTCAGAACCTAAAACCAAAGGCACGTTATTATCGTTTAGGACTTTGGCCATATATCCTAAATAATCCGCTTTGCTGCGCCATTCCTGCGGCTTATCTACAGTCGTTATAAAATCGATACTGTCCTGTTCCAATCTTTTCCACATTGGGTGAATGTAATTGGTCGGTAAATCGTCGATAAACTGATGCTTTTCAACCGCCAACCTCGCGACATTATCATAAGCCACTAATATAGTAGTCACGGGGATTTGATAAGAGGCAAGTTTCTTCGCAAGCTTAACCAAGGATACATTGTCTGTGGAATAATCCAGAGCCGTTTGATACAGCATTTCTATGTGTTCAATAGGCTGCGGCTGTGCAGCGACATAGTCATCAATACTAAGGTAAAAACTCGGATGACCAGCAATCGGCATTTCATTTTCTTGTGCTGTTTTTACTAGTGCGGAAAAAATTTCAGGCCTTAAGCCATCATAGACCTTAATTAAATCATAACCTTGTTTAGCATATTTTTTGACTAAGTTACTGGCTTCTTGTGCTGAATCGACAAAACTATGCAAATTGGAACTGGCATAGGGCGACTCTTGATTGATAGCGGGTGAGGAAACAACTAGATCGGGACCAACTAATGTACCTAGCTTGATATCAGCACGATACTGAAGTGTGTGCGGCCAGCCATACATAACACGAGCAGTAGTAACACTATGTGTCATCAATTGATAAAGGTCTGCTGGTTGAAATACATGAACATGCATATCAATTAATCCAGCCATAAGGTATTTCCCTTTACCATCTATTAGCTTTGTGTCGACACTAACGTTCGGTTTCTCAGACGATATCTGTTGAATTTTATCGCCTTTGATTAGAACAAATTGATGAGTTTGTACCGCATCATTGGCAACATCAATGATGTTAACCTGAGTAATAAGTACCGTATCATCGCTAGTTTTTACTGTTGCCTGTTTATTGGCTAAAACAGGGGGTATAGCCAATAATAAATTTAACGTGAGTATGACAAATATGCGCATTTTCTTTCCTTAAAATAAGTGAACGGCTAGTTTCACAAAATATCAGAAAAAGTCGTCCCAAATCATGATATGACACTCTTTACATATTGGCTTGGCGTTATACCCACATGTTTTTTAAAGCTTTTATTAAAACTGGATTTAGAGTTAAATCCTGCATTAAATGCCACATCCAGAAGATTCCCCACCACTTTATCGGCGAGATTCGCTTTAATTTCCTCTATGCGATGGCGATTTATATAGTCGCAAAAATTTAACTGGCAACCATCATTAATTGCCCAAGAAATATCTTTCGACGACATGCCTGTGTAATGCACTAGGTCCTGTAACGAAAATTTGGGTTGCTGATAAAGCTTTTTAGTTAGAATGATTTTATCAAGTTCCGCAAAAATAGGCCCTGCACTTTTCTGCTCACTAATCTTTTTTTCCTGTTGATCCAAATAATATTGTAACCCAGTAAACCGACTCGGCTGCCAAATTGCCTGTACTACTAAATAACTTGTCAACAAATAGTAGGCCAACTGCATGGTAAAATACCAGATGTTAGCCAAGGATATATTGAGAACTGGCTGTAAGTTCAGACGAAGTAAATCTACAATTGTGATCGCTATCATGGCGTACAATACATTATTCAGCCAATCGATCTGCAGTGATAATGCATCTGAGCAGGTATCAAAAGAGACTTTCTTATAAGTTTTTAGCAATTTTAGTGAAAATGCAAAGTAAATAAATTGGCTAACGGTGCCTACAGCAAGGACTAACTGTACATACTGGGTAAACAACAATGATAATAACGCTGGCAAAAAATGATAATACTGCCCTGATTTTCCGATTAATTCATTTAAGGCTAACTGACGAACCAAGAAGTAAAACAGAGGGCCAAAAATAAGCGAGTAACTTGGCGTGATCAAATAAAGCTTATAAGTTATACCCATATTTTCTAGCAAGTTAAAAACAATTAAAGATGAAGATGCCGTTAACAGATAAATCAATCGTCGATTCTTCTGTTTTGGCAACAAAATCACAATGCTAAAAATGAACAGAGTACAGAAGACTATCTGTATAAGGTTTACCGGGGAAAGAATAATTGTGGTCATTGAGCTCCTGATAATCAAGCTTTATAATCGAGTTATGTATTATCTTGGCTTTGTTAATCAAGCTAAATAATCGTTCTATCCAACTTTAATCAAGTTTAATCCCTCGTTCATCTTCTACACAAACGACTAATACCCGTTCTGTTAGACGGCAACTACCTTGGCCTGTCAGCGTCAATTAAGTTGGCCGATTTTGTCGTTTTGTTTCATTGCTTGTTTTTTTCGATTGAGTAAATATCGGCATGATGAACAAGTCGGTCGATAACGGCCACTGTCATCATATTATCGCCGAAGATACTGTCCCATTCACTAAAAGGCCTGATTTGTGGTGAGCACCAGACTGTTGCGCTCGTAGAGGGGAGCTACATAAATTGGGGACATATACCCAAACGCATTCAATTTTCAGGTTTTAGCTTATGAAAGTTGTCATTAATTGTATCGCCTAGCGTATTGGCAATATTGGGTAATGTTATTGAAAAAAACTCATCAACATGCCGTCTAAACTCTTTCGTTGTCGAGAAATACTGACTATTTCTCGCGGACAAAAATTTGGGACAGGCACAAAAATATAATTTAAATTCAATGGCTTTTAATACCCAACGCCAATTAAGTAGTAATTTATCACCAATAAACCGGTGGCACAAGAAATGATAATTTGTTTAGAAAGCCAATAAATAAGCCAGTCTAGGAATGTATTAGAAAAAGTATGGCAAACTGAATAAATCACACCGACCATTAAAGCTCGCGCTAAGTCACTATTGCGCGAAAGCAATCTAACGCTCACATTAGAATATGACGATGTAACAGGCAACGTATAAAAGCGTTGCCACTTGCCAAACCGTGTATTGCTTTCATGAATATTAATATAGAAAAATCATTAAAAAACACCTGCAATGACGCGATAACCAATAAAAACCCGCCCTCTCTCTTTTAACCCGCCACAACACATATATTTGAATCAATTCAACACCAACCATTGATAACGCAAATAATAACAATTATCATTACCATCATTATTTATGTCTCTATTGTTTTATTGAAAGGAATTATTTGAAATGAAAAACCTTAGCTACTCACTGATAACGTTATCGTTACTTTCGGCATTCGCTGCACAAGCAGATCAGGTGAAGAAAACCGAAAATATCGAACGCTTAGTGGTAACTGGTTCACGTATTGTTGAAAGTATCGATGAGGTACCCGCTTCAATCACCGTAATTAGCCGTCAAGAAATTCTTGACCAAATGAAAGTTAATACTGAGTTGCAAAATATTCTAGCGACTAAAGTTCCTGGCATGTCGCCAAGCACAGGTACCTCTAGCAATTCAACTCAAACATTGCGTGGTCGTAGCGCATTGGTGATGATTGACGGCGTGCCACAATCAACGCCTCTGCGGAATGGTGCTTTAGGTATCCGTACATTAGACGCCTCAACCATCGAGCGCATCGAAGTCATTAAAGGTGCTACCTCTATCTTTGGCAATGGCGCAGCAGGTGGCGTTATTAACTACATCACAAAGAAAGCGGGCCAGGGTAAAAGCAATACTAAAATTGGCATTTCAAGTAAGGCTAGTTTGGTTAAATTTGACGACAGTTTGAGCTATCGCGTTGACCTGTCGACCGATGGCACGCTAGACCAGTTTAGCTATGTATTTAGCCTTAGCAAAGAAGAAACCGGCGTACAATACGACGGACAAGGCGATATCATTGGCCTTAAATATGGCTTAACCAACAATACTACGCAAAACGTGTTCAGCAAGTTGGGTTATCAGTTTGACGACGAAAAGTTATTACAGCTAACCCTTAACTATTTTGATGCGCAAACCGATCCTAATTATGTAGACGTGGTAAGCAACGTTAATAAGGGTACCAAGACTTATGCCGTGCCACTAGCGGCTGGTCAAAAGACCAAGGGTGCACCACAAGGCCCTAAAGACAACTACAACGTCATGTTGAAATATGTTGATGATGAAGTATTTGCCAATACTCAATTAGTGGTTGATACCTATAAGCAAAGTATAGAAAATATTTTCTTCTTCTCTAGCAAATTAGCAGATCCATTGGCCGGATATAATGACGGTGGTCAGTCATTAATTAAATCTGAAAAGACTGGTTTGCGTCTAGTGCTTAATAGCACGGCTGAATATGAAAATTCCGACGTTACCTTCATTTATGGTGCGGACATTTTAAATGATGTTACCTCACAACCATTTGTTGATGGGCGTGTTTGGGTGCCAGAAATGGACATGAATAACATCGCATTTTTCTTGCAAACAAAAACTATTTTTGCCGATGACTGGGTAATAAAAGTTGGTATTCGTCAAGAAAAAATTGACGTATCGGTAGATGATTACAATACCCTACGTTTATGTAAAAAGGCTGGCACAGCCGATGAAGTTTGTTCGGTGCCAATGGCAGTTACCGGCGGTAAATTAGATTACAAAGCAACAACCTACAATCTTGGTTTGCGCTACATTGGCAACGAGCAGTTTTCGCCATTTATTAACTACTCACAAGGTGTAGATATTTCTGATTTGGGCCGATTATTACGCACCGCTTCGGTAAGCGATATTAACTTGGTTAATACCCAAGCATCGGTTATCAACAACTATGAAATAGGTTTTAGTAGCCAGTTTGATGACTTGATGTTCACCATGGCCGCTTTCCGCTCTACTTCAGAGCTAGGCACAACCAACGAGTACAATGAAAAAACCGGCGTTTACGAACCAGTGCGCGCGCCACAAGAAATTTGGGGCTGGGAAGCAACCGTCGATTACACCATCAATGCACAGCTTGATATTGCGGCTACCTACAGTTACAACGAAGGTAAAAACACCGCCGATGATGTTTACTTAGGTCAAAAGCAAATTAGTGCGCCGACCTTTAGCACGGTGGTAAATTATCGCCAGAATGGACAAAGTAAAGTCAGTTTGTCGTACTTCCACGTTGGCGATCGTAGTCGTTTCGAGCAAGTTAACGGTAAATGGACTGGCGATCATGCCCCTATCAAAAGTTATGACGTGGTTAACCTAAGTGCTCATTATGAGTTAAACAGTCAAACTGAGGTTTACGCTGGCATTGAAAACTTGTTCAACAATAAATATATGACTGCGCGCTCTCAGGGTTATAGTTACAACGGTTACAATACGATGGCACTTGGTTCATCGTTAAAAGTAGGTGTTAACTATACGTTTTAATTATAACGCATAGTTTATCTAGCCCGCCTCAATTTATTGAGGCGGGCTTTTTTTATCCCGCGCAGCAAGATAATTCTGATACGTCTTTGAAAAACGTTTGTGCACACAACTTTAACGCTTCAACCATGGTTAGGTAAGGAAATAATTGCCCTGCTAACTCATCAATTGTCATTTTATACTGGATGGCTAATACCGCAGTTGAATCATTTCACCGCCATTTTCAGCCAAGATTTGCGCGCCTATCAACTGCTTATTCTGATTATTCACCTCCAATTTAACAAAACCTTGGCTATCAAAATTGGCTAACGCGCGCGGCACATTATCTAAATAGAGCTGACGAAAAATAACCTCGATACCGCGTTTTTAGCTGCTAATACTGTCAGTCCCACGGTAGCCACTTGGGGATAGGTAAAGATCACTGCGGGCATGTTCGATAAATTTAATATCGCTTCACCACCAGTCAAGTTTATTGCAGCGCGGGTGCCTGCAGCCGCCACATAGACAAACTGTGGCATGGTAGCGCAATCGCCTGCCGCGTAGATGTGCGTTATATTACTGCGAATGGTTTCATCCACCAGCACAGCGCCTTGCTCATCAGTATTAATGCCAACAGCGGCTAAATTTAAAGAGCCAGTATTGCCTTGCGACCTGTGGCAATCAGCAATTGATCGCATGAGATGACTTGCTCAGCTAATTGCAAAGTAAACTGTGTATCGGCATAACTTACCGCATGCACCTGCGTATCGCAAAGCACACGCATCCCTTCACTAACCAGCACTTGTTGCAGGCAATGACCAATCGCTGGCTCGTCATGTGACAATAACTGGCTGCGCGCAATGAGGGTGATTTGAGTATCTAAACGCTGATAAGCCTGCGCCAATTCCAGCGCCACTGCACCAGAGCCAACGACCGCTAAATGCTTTGGTAAGACTTCACAGCTTAGCGCCTCTTTAGAGGTCAAATAGGGCACATTGTCTATGCCTTCAATCGCTGGAATAAAGGGTTTGGACCCAGTAGCAATTAAAATTCTGTCGGCGCTTAACTCACTACGTTCGCCAGCATGGTCAACAATGTGTAGTGTCTTAGTGTCTTAGTGTCTTAGTGTCTTAGTGTCTTAGTGTCTTAGTGTCTTAGTGTCTTTAAAACTAGCCGTGCCCTTCACTAAGGTCAAGGCGTCATTGTTAGCCAAAATGTTCTCGTATTTTTCGGCTCTAAGTTCATCAACTCGTGACTGTTGCTGACTCACTAACAATTTCCGGTCAATGATTGGTGTGGTATTCTCCAGTCCTGAAAACGGATTTTTTCGCTGCTGGTGTGCAAGCGGTGCACTGCGGATCATGATTTTTGACGGTACGCAGCCAACATTAACGCCGCAGAACCACTGCCAATAATAGCCACATGCAACTGACTATTTTTCTCGCTTAGCCCTGCCTTATTACAATAATCTATCATTGTTCATTCCCGAAAATTAGTGCGCTATTGCACTGAAAGTTGCAGGGGAACCAGCGTTAGTGGATGCCAAGGCGATTTCTTTTACTGACGTTTTTGAGGGTTTAAATATCACCTGAGCTACTTTATTTTTATAGTCGACTTTGGCCTTAATAACACCATCAACATTCTCCATTGCCTTGCGCACGGTAATAATACACATTTTGCAGGTTATATGAGCGATTGAAAATGTCACATTTTGTTGCACTACGTTTTGTGTTGTTACCAGCTGATGCGCCAATGCAGTTGACGATAAGAAAGTGCCAGTAAACAAAGCAGCACTTAACAACAATATCAGGGGTATTATTTTGTTCTCCAGATTGACGGGGTAGTGATTAGCTAATTATCTATTGCGCGTAATAAGGAAAGCTAACCATAGCGAGCAGTAGTAAAGCGACCGATATAAAGACCAACCGCTGTGTGTTTCTTACTTCAGGCTTGCTGCACAAACTGTCATCATCGCAACTTGCCGACGTTAGATAGAGCTGGTAAAAGGCCAAGGCTAAAAAGATTATCGTCGTGGCGGTGAAATATAATGTATAGGGCTGCATCGCGCTCAAGTGACTAATCCACGCACCGCTAATGCCCAAGCTTAAGCTTAATAATAATGGCAGAATGCAACAAACGAAAGCGCCAATAGCGGCTAAAGACGCAATGAGTAAATTACGATTTGAGTGATTGGCTACAACTAACCTCTTAAAATAACTTGATTAATGTCACTATGGGCTGCAGTACAGAGTCAAGCAGTAAGGCGTTATTTAAGTGCTTTTTTCTTCGATAATGCATCGATGAACGCACAATGATGTGCTTTGTTATCGTCTTGACACGAGTTAATCATGTCATCAAGCACCGATTGAATGGTTAGCAGCCCTTTGATTTGTTGCTCTATGCGATGGCGTTTCTCTTCCGCCAAGATCTTAATATCACTGCAATGTTCATTACCAAGACATAATAGCTGTTGAATTTCTTGCAACGAGAAACCCAATTGTTGCGCCGATTTAATAAATCGTAGCCGTTCAACAAGTTCAATCGAGTAGTGCCGGAAGCCGGATAATGGTTTTACAGGCTCGTTGATTAGACCCACTCGCTGATAATGGCGAATGGTTTCAATATTAACCGCCGCCGCTTTGGCGAGGCGCCCAATGGTCAGTGTTTTTTTATTCATGTGAACTAGTCACCTCTGTTGAATAATAATATTGCTGCTTATCGTTTCATTTGATTTATATTCAGGATCCAAATAACTGCTATCAAATAATCGTAGCACATAGGTTTCATCACGGCTTAACATTAAGCGTAAATAACTGTACGGAATTTTGTCAGCCAACCTTGAGCGCCCAATTATTTTTCCACGTAATAACACATCAAAATTAAAACGATGGCGATGATCCTCATCGTCTACCACGTCAGCGGCAAAGATAACTACATTGCCGTCATTTAACGGACTGAGCTTGGCATAACGCAAGGTGCCAGGGCGACGCCCAGCGACAGACTGCAAAGCGCCGTTAAAGTTAAGTAGCTGTTCTTCGCCGACAAATAACTCGCTATATAATGGATATTGCGCTCTTTCATCCAGTAATTGATCATCAAAGCCAACAATATGTGATTCAATAATACTTTGCGCTTCCCCCCAACCATCAACAAAGTCGATGTTTAACGAAACCCCCAAATCATCAATATAATATGACTGCTCTGGCAGTAATATTTTTAGTTGTTGCGCCAAACTGTACAAGGTCAATAGTTCAGGCGCTTGCGCAGCTCTCACTAATGCTTGGTGCAGTTTAAACATACCTACATCGCGCGCTAACTTAGTCGTACGCTCGCTGTACTCTGCATTTTCATCTATTAATGAACTGATAAAGAACGAGCTGCTTTCTTCAATAAATGGTGAAAAGGAGTACGTGGGGCGACCGAAACGGTGCCCTGTAACATCAAGTAAGTAACGCATTTGTGTGCTGTGCACAGCCTGTGTTATCGCCACTGTATTATCCACTATCCGCGAGCTATCAATATCCAATGGTGCCCGCTTGATTTGCCAGTCTTGCAATACAGTGCGCGATATTGCCGTCGCTAATCCTTCAGATAACGACACGCTAAGACCAACAAAACCAAAACCATTGTGCGCGCCACCAGTCGAGTCATCACGCCCAATAATTTTGGCCAAATAATAGTGACCAAATTCATGCAAAATTGTATGTTCGTTCCATTCTGAAATCGTCGTTATTGGTTTCTCATCATCACTCACGCCATTACTGCCGTTAATAAAAATCAAATTGGAATTATCACTAAAATAGCCGCCACGTTTGTCCGCTGCTTGAGGATCTTGGCTCCATAACACGGTTAACGTTTCTAGCTCGTTAGACAATGGCACACCATGTTTTTTCAAAAATATAAAGCCCTTGGCTAACGTATCTAACATTGCAAAAGGCTGCGCTTCGCTATCACGGCTTATAAACTCTTTGAGTGAAGGATGCCAGCCGGTGGTTAGATAGATATCTTGCACATGTTCGCCAGCGCCAAGCGTTAGGTAACTTGAATGTGCACGATAGACTCGATGTCGGTCGGTCTTTGTCGGCGACTTAGCATGATTTTTCACTTGCACCAATACATGGCCTCCCCCCTTAATTGGAATCGCCATCGTCGCCACAATTTCTATATAAACTCGCGCGGATGAACCATTAATTGATAGTGAAAAGTCATATTCACCTAAGTGATTGGTGTAGGTTGTCGCTAGCCATTTACCTTGTTCATTGCGTAAATTTAGTTTAATAAAACGAGCGGCATAAGTGTGCGGAGTATTTAGCATCAAACGATAGGTTGTTTTCCCCGCATTGGTGTATTCATCAAAAAGCAATCGCTCAAAATAGACAGAGCCGCGTAACTGAGCGTCAATCCCAGAATCAATCATCGGGGCAACCATCTGAGCAGCTTGTGATGACGAGGCAGTCGTATGACTCGACGGTGCTTGATCAGGCCTCTTCACTAATCTGATTTTTTTATCAATAAATTGATAACCATCAGAAAACACCACGGTTATAATCGTATCTTCAAAATCAATTTCTTGTGTTTCTATGATTAGCCGACCCGCTAATAGTGAGACAATAATATCCGCAGAACCTGAATATTGGACGGTCACCTCTCGGTCATTACTGCTATTTATTTGCGCGGCGATGGCAAATTTTTGATGGCTCGACACGTAAAACGCCTGATGTTTTAGGATCACTGAAAACGCAGCATCATCGGCTATTTCAGCTGTGTATTGCCCAATTAAAGGGAAGTATGGAGCCACGACATTTGTAAGCTCTGTTTTATATTCAAACGCCGCCAATAACAGCAAAGCTGCGCATAAAAATCTGACTATTGTTTTTTTCATTATCACCACAATATACCCAGTTACAATATCTCACTGGGGTTCTGTTTCCCAGCAAGATACTATCTTCAACTGGCGTTAAGTTTCATCTACTTATACTTTGTATCTTGCCCTTTAGGAATTCCTATCATGAAAAAAATTATCAGTGCCGCATTATTGATGCTTTTTAGTCAGCAAAGTTTTGCTCAGGGCGGCGATTTCTCATTTTCTAATAACTCCAGTAGCGACTTCACGCCAATAATCTATATCAGCCAAGAAACCAACAACACCGACACGATACAAAGCGTTGGCATGACCTTTTTATTTACCGATTACCGCAGCAACTTGGGTGGCGGATTCGATTTCTCTATTGGTCGCGGGGAAGTGATGACCGAGAACGGTCACGAAGAGGATTACATTGCGTGGGAGCTAGGCCTTAAATTTGGTTATTTCTCTAAGCTATTTGTTTATGGTGAGCTAGGTTTTGATTTAGGCGAGTTGCTAACCAGTGACGATCATGACGATGACCATTATGATGGTAGCTTTCACTTTGGTGATTATGACGACGACCATTACGATCATCAGCATTCTCACTACAATAGTCATGACAACTACCACGACGATAAGTCAATCGACGCCTATGTTGGCATAGCCGCCGGTATTGACTTAGGCCATTTTCAAGTCACCGCATTCTCTCGGTTACGTAAAATAGACAGCGAACATTGGACTATCGAAGAAAACCTATTCACCGGTGTCAAACTCTCCTTGTCATTCTAATGTTAACGGGTGCTAGTTTGAACTCGTTGGATAACCAAATAAAGCGCGCAGCGTTGCCTTAGTTCCCTTGGCGGCGCGGACTGTGCTTAACATGTGTCGCCATTGATGAAAGTTTATCTTAATAGGGTTATTACTTTCAATTTGTCCGATAATGCCGTACTTGCAGACTTTATTACTGTCTTCTTCAACGAAGGTGCCAAACATCTTATCCCAAATAATTAATACACCCGCGAAGTTACGATCAATATAACCTGGATTAATTGCATGATGCACCCGATGATGTGACGGCGTATTAAATACATATTCAATCCAACCCAATTTTTTGATAATTTCAGTATGCACAAAAAACTGGAAGGCCAAATTACACGCGACTACCATCAAGACAACCTTTGGCTCAAAACCCAGTAGCATCATTGGCGTCCAGAACATCCACATACCAACGACGGGGTACATAACGCTCTGACGAAATGCAGTGCTAAAATTCATGATGCGTGAACTGTGATGAACCACATGTGCCGCCCATAACCAGTGCACATGATGAGAGGCGCGGTGAAACCAGTAATATAAAAAATCTTGCAGTAAAAAAGCGCCGACAATTGTTAACGGCGTTAACTCAATTTCAAACAATCGCAGTTCAAACAGCCAATAAAAAAGCGGCATTAACGCCAATAGCGATAACGCATCGGCGCCTTGATGGATCAGCGCTAACGCCGTATTAGCCATGGAGTCTTTAATATCATATAGAGCACGATGTTTAATAAACTCATAGCCTATACACAGTAAAAATATTGGGCTGAGTGCCAATAAAATAAGTTCAACACTCATCGCAATGCCTCGCTAATCGTTTAAGAGCAAGTCGAATATCACGCGTAATGATTGCCTTAACAAGCATATTAGGCTGCCACCAAGGTGGTTCGCAAACAATGGTATAGTCGATTTTAGTATTGTCGCTATTATCAAACAACAATATATCGCCTTGATGATTAGATACAGGCCCCTTGCCAATAATGCGATAACAAATATGCTGTTCGTTTGCCGATATTATTTGCTCAAAAAAGGTCTGACCATGCACGGTAACTTCACGTATGCTGCCTTGACCACCCGCAGGTTCACCATGCTGTTGCGGCGTTGTTTGCTTAAATTTACCGTCAAAAAAACGCGCTAAATGATCATGATCCAGCAATAATTTCATTACCGATTGTCGATCCTTAGCAATAGATTGAATTATTTTTATTTTTATCATTATATAATTGCTGCATTCTTTCAAAAAAGAGAGAGCATTAATAATAATGAAATTATACGTGACAGACTTGCCAAGGCATGACAATATTTTTGTCTTTAGATGACACCTTTGGTTGCCTGTGCTTAATATTTCTCAAGCTTACTTTGCTAGTGTTTTAGATTTCCTTGAACAACAAGGCATCTCGTCAGATCAAGCCTTGGGCGCAATAGAGTTCGATGATTTCAAGCACTATAAGAAGCAACAGCGTGTCGCGCTTACTTATTACAGCGCATTGCTCAATTACGGAAAATTAACTCTTAATGACCCGCTGTTTGGCTTTCATGTAGGTTGTGACGTGCACAGTGCAGACTATGGCGTATTGGGATATCTGGTTGAGTCGAGTGTAAACTTAGCCATGGCGATCAAAAATTTATTAGCCTTTGATCAACTCGTTGCTAATATTGGCCGCACCGATTTTCGTGTTAATCAGCAACAAGCGGTGATTCGCTGGACTCCGCATACGCAATGCAGTGAGCAAATTGTGCTGCGTAATATGGCGGCGTGGTTAACCACAGCGAGACAACTGCTTGGCAGCGACATAACCCCTACACAAGTAAAGCTATGTCATCCTTTTTCTAAGGCGCAATCACTACAACTCACCGAGTATTTGAACTGTGAGGTATTAATCGCGCAGCCTTTTAATGAAATAATATTTCCCAGTCAGTTGCTTACGCACGTATTTCGTAGTGAAAACCCACAACTACAAAAAACCATGGCGGCTATTTCGCAACAAGAGCTCGCCGGCATTAATGCCAGTAAATGTGTAAAGTCTGAGATTAGTCATTTATTAAAAATTAAACCCGACCTAACAGACTGCAGTTTATTACAGTTTGCTAGCGTGTTTAATATGTCATCGCGCACCTTGCAGCGACAGTTGAAAAACGCAGATTGTCAGTTTTTCAAGCTATTAGATGATGAGCGTAAGCAGCGAACCCTCAAACAACTCGGCATACTTATTGTCGGTAAGACGTCCTTAGGTGAATTGTCCCTACAGCTTGGTTTTAATGAGCAAAGCTCGTTTAATCGCGCCTTCAAACGCTGGTTCGATTGCTCACCAAGAGACTATTTAAAGCGCTATTAAATAGGTGTCTGCAATAACGCCATCATGTCATTAACCGACATGCCAGTGGCGGCACTGCTGCTTTCTGCCAATAAGCTATTGGCCAAATCTCGTTTTTGTTGATGCAGCGCTAAGATCTTATCTTCAATTGTATTTTTGGCAATCAAACGATAAATAGTTACCGGACGTGTTTGCCCCATGCGATGTGCACGATCAGACGCTTGATCTTCTACCGCAGGATTCCACCACGGATCCATGTGAATGACATAATCGGCGGCGGTTAAATTGAGCCCAGAACCACCCGCTTTAAGACTAATTAAGAAAACGTCACCATGTCCCGCTTGGAACGCGTTCACCGCGTCACGACGTTTCTTGGCCGGTGTTGAGCCATCAAGGTATTGATAGCTAATACCCTTAAGATCTAAATGATGACGCAATATCTCTAAATGCCCAACAAACTGGCTAAAGACCAACGCCTTATGATTATTGAGCATAAGCTCATCAATTAATCCGTCAAAGGCTTTAAGTTTCGAGCCTTCAATATTGGCTTCAGGTGCAACCAAACTTGGGTGACAACAAACGCGGCGTAATCGCATAATTTCAGCCAGCATTTTAATATGGTGCTGCCCCGGAGAATCGTTATTGCCCTTGGCCATATTCTCAATAGCTTGTTGGCGCATCGCTTCGTATAGCGCTTTTTCTTGCTCTGACAATTCCACCTGAATATTAATCTCGGTGCGCGGTGGTAATTCGGTTAATACTTGATTCTTCATCCGGCGCAGCATAAACGGCGAAATGATTTGTCGCAAAGAAGCACTAGCGCGATGCAAAGACTCCTCGTCGCCCTCTTTATTGCTTTCAATAATGTTGGCATAACGTTTATGAAATTGCTTTTGGCTGCCTAATAAGCCCGGATTTATAAAGCGGAATAACGACCATAACTCGGTCAGATTATTTTCAATCGGCGTGCCTGTGGTGATCATTTTAAACTTGCCCGACAATGACATGGCAGCCTGTGTACGTTTGGTCGTTGGATTCTTCAATGCCTGCGCTTCATCGGCAACAATGGTTTGCCATGTCACTTTGGCTAAACGTTCGCCCTCGCGCTGCAATAAACCATAACTGCAAATAATCACATCAAACGCCGCCGCGCCGTCTAACATAAGCTGGCGCTGATCGAGCGTTGAGGTATCAACGCCAAATATTTTCACCCGCAAGGTCGGTGCAAAACGCGCCGCTTCTTGTTGCCAGTTAAAGCAAACCGAGGTTGGCGCCAAGATCAAAGTAGGTCCATCACAGGCGCGATCAACAATAACCGCCAACGCTTGTAACGTTTTACCCAGCCCCATGTCATCGGCTAAACAAGCGCCTCCACCCCAGTGCGCGAGTTTAGTTGCCCACTCAAAACCTTCTATTTGGTAGTCACGTAACTCGGCTTGCAAGGTAGATGGTACAACAGGCACCAGATCTTGAGCTTCGGCCAACCGCTCTTTTTGCTCCTGCCACGCATGCAACGTTTTTAATCGCATGCCCTGTGTTGCTTCTTCCACCACGGGACTAGCCAGTAAATGGAATTTCCCCAATTCACTGACCTGATCCAAGGCTTGCAAGCGCTGGCGTAACTCGTCAGTTAAAGTCAATATTTCATCGTCGTCTAACCGAACAAAGCGGCTGTTAGAGCGGCCAATAAGGCTTAATAACTCTTTGAGTTCAATGACTCTGTCTTCGCTAATTTCTAACTGACCTTCCAGTGAGAACCACTCTTTTTGCTTGGTCATCGCCAATTGCATGTGGCCCATGCCCAGCTGCTTGCTTAACTTAAACTTTATACCTTTAGGCCATAACAACACCACGGATAAATTATCGGTGCAGGGGATTTCGTCATAGTGTTCACTATTAAAAAACTCAAGCTGCTCTAAGGTGGTTAGCGCGTCATCGAGACGATCACATAATAATTTATTATCGATTAAATATTCAAAGGTCGGACACGCGATAGCAATGGCCCGTAACAACTCTAGCTCTTCCACCAAATCTCGAGTGGTGCCAAGGCGCTTGCCTTCGATTTCGGTGGAAAATGTTGGATTACCATGTCCCGGCGGTAAGCTTGGTCCAAGCGCGCCCATGGGCTGCACGTGACATTCAAACTCTAGACCGTCTCCCGCAGGTAAAATATTAATATAGAGTTTGGTGTCGCTAACAACTTGCTCTACACCGGTATCAATGCCGCTGATATTACTTTGTATATTGAGCATAGGTGCAATAGCATTAATGCTTTGCATCACCTTATCTTTTGCCGATGCAGGTACGACCAAGCCGCCCTCACCGACAATACCCGCTATTTTAAGATGTTTGTTCTCGTAACAAACCAACCGATAGCGTTGACGGTTTTCTTTGGTTACTGAGTAATTCACCGCACCGTCTTCAAAATTTGTCGGCACATTAGCCATGCTAAGCAAAAAATCATTGTTGTGCTGAGTGATCAGTAATTCAGGCTCTGACTCGAGTAATTCCACCGACATATCCGGCTGTTTCAATAAATAAAGATTAGGTAAGTTAACAGCTGCTTTTAGCGCCTTAAAACCACCGAGCTCATAAACATCACGACCGTAATATCCGCCGCTGTAAGTGCTGTTTATTTGATGACACATTTTAATGTCACCCTCGGTTAAAAAGTCGAACGAGGCATATTCTTGCTGCAAGCGTTTTAATGAAATGGCGCGTCCTTTTGACCAACCATTTTTACCCAACTTTTGTTCTTTCGCTTCAAAAAAGCAATCGTAGCCGTCTGGTTCAAACAACCAAACAAGTCGTGATTCTTTATTCTCCGTACTCATTGCAGGCGCTACGGCATTGCTGTCTAAGGCAATTAACTGTTCAAGCGCCAATGCCCAAGCTTCTTTACGTGCAATGTTCTCGCACACATCAATCAGCTGCTCATGCGGCTGATTAGCAATGACGGCACCATGTTCGGTCGATTTATCAAAGCGTTGCAGCAGGTTAGCGCTAAGATGGGCAAAGAAAGTATCTTCCATACTATCTAAGGTAGCGAGCGCCTTTTGCAACAGGCTTAAATAACCCTCATTGGCATGCTCGTTGCTCCAGCAGCTACACAAACACGCGACAATCACTTCAATCATCGAGCTATAACGCCCTTGGTCTTGAAACGGATGTTCAGACATCATGAATGATTGCAGTTTACCGCTTAATACCTGCGTTATACGCTTAAGCAACATGTAACTGACGCGATATGGATTTTCCATCCGGTAATCATCGAGTACGTAATCAAGGTGTTTTAAGGCAATAGGTAATTGCGACGGATCTTTATCACTGCCCAATTGCAATAACGCTAGGATATGGAACAAGCCAGGCAGATCGCCGATGGTTTGCTTTTTACGGCGCGCGATACGGTTTTTGGCCACAATCGCTTGTTGATATGATTCAACAGCAAGCTCTGGAAAACCAGATAAAAACTGCGCCCAACCCATCAGCTGCAAACCATAAGTCGAGGTTTCATCATCAAGTAAATCACGTGCAGCGGGTATATTAGCGGCCAACAAATAATGTTCAATCAGCAATAAGCGCAGGTTTTCACAGTCGATATTACGTTGCTGATGATATTTCACCACCTCATCAAGCGCATTAATGACTTCACCATTGGCGACAAGCTGCTGGCGAAGTTGGCGCAGCAAGGTAGCAAATGCCTGATATTGAATGACAATGGGCAGCGTTAAAAACTCATCTTGGCGATAGGGATAAAAACAAAGACCGAGCAACACCTTATTCATGGTGGCATCAAATTGTTGTGGGTTTATTTCTATTAGCAACACTTCGATGCAAACATCAAATTGACCACGATAAAACGCATCTCGAACTTGACGTTGTCTGTCTTGCAAAACGGGTTCACGCCAGTAATCAAATTGAGTTATCGGCATCACGTTTTCACTGTAATCAATGATTTGCTCAAACGAATTATCGTCAATGCTTAGTCGGGTCAAATGATCTTCTATCAATGGAGATATGCGAACACCATCTTTAGTGACATCTAGCAGGCCTTTGTCACCCGCCATTTCTCTAAATTCAGGGGTGAAGGCTACTTGTAATTTTTGCTGATTAAAAGCATCACTGTGAGAAAGCTCACTAAGGATTTTTTTGAATTTAACTTGCCCTATGCGCTTATTAACTATCGACAATACCCGTAAAATGGCTTGTTCTGCCGGTTTACAAGATTGATACTGCGCCACCGCTCGTTCAATTTTAGCAGCAACATCCGACAAAAATAGCATTTCATAATCCCAAGTAACCCATTAAAGAACCGCTATTTTAACCATCGTACGGTGGGTTACAAGTAACAATAAAGAATATAGTGAGAAACAGTCGCCTGCACATCATCTCTGTGACCGCATGCACGCTCCCCTGCTTGGCAAATCGCTTGATGAGATCCCGCATAAAAGCACTGCGGGATGACGAACTCGCAAAAGAAACCTTCATCCCCGTAGTCGAAGAAACATGTCATCCCAGTGGTCGAAGGAAAACGTCATCCCCGTGGTCTTTTTATCGGGGATCTCATGAAGCCGTTTACCAATAATTACTTTGGCAAGGTAATGACAAACCTCGCGCCTAACAACACCGCATCCTTCTCGATTTCAATCTCGCCCTTATGCCATTCGACAATGCGTTTAACGATGGCTAATCCCATGCCGTAGCCCTTTACTTGTGAGCGCACATTGTCACCTCGGGTAAAGGGTTTTAACATTTTGTCTCGTTGATTAACGTCAATGCCCAACCCGTTATCACTAACAACTAACTGCACGGCGTTATTGCGCTCAATAATTTCCACGGCTATTTCGTCTTGGCAATATTGCATGGCATTTTGTACTAAATTATTAATCAGAATCATTAAATAGGCAGGATCAGCATGCACATTAGCCTTGCTGTTTTCGCCAATAAATTTAACCTTAATACTCTCAGTTTCTTTGTTATTTAAACAGCTAACAACAAGCGCTGACAAGTTTACTGGTCGCTTATCAAGTTGTAACATCGCTTGATCGAGTCTTGCGTAATTAAGCAATGTTTCTACAAGATCGACCATTTCGGTTACGTTATCACTGATCCGCTGTTCAAATCGGCGACGTAAAACAGGATCATCTTCTTCTTGCAGTGTATCAATACCAAATTGAATGCGTGCCAAAGGCGTGCGTAAATCATGAGAGACAGCGCCACTGAGCAATTTCACGTCATTGACTAAATCTTCAATGCGCTGCGCCATGTGGTTAAATTCTTGCTCTAAGTCGCTAATGTAGGAAATGGATCCCACTGCCACGCGCTGCTCTAACTGCCCTTCACCAAATGCCTTTGCGACTCGGCGCAATGCTAATAAACGGCGCGCTAATGGATATAACCATAAGAAAAACACCAGCAACATGGCGATATAAAACAAACTAGTCAGTAAAAAATTACGCACGCCGCCATTTTGTTTCACGTCTACCGGCGGCGCGGTTAATACAATGAGCTCGTCGCTGCTCGGCATATAGAAATACAAGGCGATACTATCGTCGGTCTCAAGCAACAGTGGTTTACCGATTTTCACTTCATCGATCAATTTTTTCGGTAGTTGGAAATTATCCATCGCCACTATGTGCAGCCGATATTGGCCATTTTCTTGCCAGCTATCAATGAATAATTGTCGCTGAAAAGGAGATTTAGCTAGGCTGTCTAGTGACATAGCCAGGTTGCTGCCCAATTGCTCTAGTACGGTAATCGCGTCTTTTTGTTGCAGGGAGTTTTGCGCGCTATATTGACTGGCTAGCTTGTCAAACATCCAACCTAAGCCAATAGTAGCCAGCAAAACAACGCAAAATAATGAAATGGTTAGTGCGCGCATTACCAGACATCTCGGGCAAATAAATAACCTTTGCCCCAAATGGTTTTAATGCGAAAGGGTTCACTGCTGTCATCTTGTAATTTTTTACGCAAACGAGAGACACGAAGATCAATAGAGCGATCAAAACCATCGTAATCAAAGCCGCGTAAATCACGGACTAACTCTTCACGTGATACCACTTCACCGGCTTTTTTTGCTAATAACCACAATACGTCAAATTCGTTAGACGAGAGTTTTACATCCTCACTATTTAACACCACGCTGCGCGCTTGCTGATTAATGATTAGCGCATTAAATTGCAACCGCGTAATCTCTTCAGGCTCACTCGCCGGTGCAATCACCGGCCGCATCTGCTCACGGCGGCGTAACAATAAACGAATGCGTGCTAATAATGCCCTAGCACGCACTGGTTTAGTCATGTAGTCATCAGCACCCATTTCCAGACCCAAGACTTCATCTATCTCTTCGTCGCGAGCCGTTATCATGATGA
Source organism: Psychrobium sp. (assembly GCA_013214905.1). GTDB lineage: Bacteria > Pseudomonadota > Gammaproteobacteria > Enterobacterales > Psychrobiaceae > Psychrobium. The sequence continues at coordinate 22,419 of JABSRV010000009.1, forward strand.
TTGGATTAGAAAATTCTGGGCGCACTGCCTTACACACGTCTAAGCCGTCTAGACCGGGTAACATACCGTCTAGTAACACAATGTCAGGATTGAGCTGCTTAATTAGGGTGACTGCGTCATCACCGCGCTCGGTGCAGGTTACCCTGAACTCTTTCGCTGTAAGATAGTCTTCCATCCATTGTGCTAGCGCTACATCGTCCTCAACGAGCAAAATGTGCGGGCTAGATTGCATTACCATTTATTGTATGTCCTTTGTTCTTTAGATTTTAGTTTTTTTATACCAAAAATCATTGGAATTGCAGTGAAGCCGTCAATTGTCGAATCACCTGAGCTTATTGAGCCCTTAGCCAGTAAAAAGCTAAGTGATTGTGATTCGAAACGCAGACACAAAATATTCTGGAAATATTTTGAACGTCGCTTGCGGCGGCCTTTGGAGAAATACAGGATGTATTTCTTAATAAAACTGCGGTTTCAAGGATGACGGGTATAGGTTGCTTAAAACATGCGCCATGAGACGCGTGGCCGGCCTTTTTTCTTGTACACCCAAGCCATTTTCAACTGCGCCGCAATTAACACCTGTGAACTGTTTTCTCGCTTAATGAACAACTCAATATTCTTCTTGGCATTAAAGGATTGTTTGATAACGCCATGACTTAAATTGCTCCAACAATGCAGCGCTTGCTTTTTCTGTGACGAATATAAGCAATATTCACCGTTGCTTAATCCCCGCCACTGCATTTGCACCGTGACATAACACGCTTGCCCTTGCATCAATGCGACACATTGGTCGGGGCTAAGTTGCAGCGTCGGTTGGGCGCTGCGGTGTTTGACCACATCAAATTCAACTAAAAATGGGCGGGCCTGAGCCACTAGTGGACATAATATCAAAAGCAATGTCGCTAGTAAGCTGTTCGCTGCGCGCCGTAATACGGGACGGTTTAGAACAGACCAATTTAGAACAGAGCTATTTACAACTGACCTGCGCAAAACAGGCCAGCGTGTTGGCATGTTCATATTACGCTTCCTTAAAATACATAAGTCAGTAATACACCGGCGCGATAACCAGAATCTTTATCAACACTAAGACGCTCGACCGTGCGATCAGACAATGACTGATAAGCGAAGAAACTACCAAATACCCAATTTTCGCTTAACGGATATTCAAGACCTAATTCTAACGACGTGCTAACACCTGCGCCAGTTGAAGTATCCGAGGCATCCATAGCAACCGTTTGTGCTTGGTAGTAGTCATTCACTTCAATTGAGCGATATTGCAGGCCTACATCGGCGTAGATATTCCAATTTTTATATTGCCAGTTACGACCATAGGATACTGACGCTTCCATGCCATCTTCATCGGCATCGCTAGCGCTATACGGGGTGAAAATAACTTGCAGTTGGCTATTTTTAAAATAACCTGTTGCACGTAAACCACCACGTTTATCTTGGCGACGACCATTAATACCTTCTAAACCTTCAATGCTTTTGGTTGACGTTTCATAAAACAAATCAAGTGACCAATCGTCATTATTAAAGAAGTTTATGCCCCACGCTGGCGTAGCGTACATGCCATGAATACGGCGAGAGCTTAGACCTGGAGATTCAACAAACAAACCAAGGAACTGCACACGATAACTTACGTCAACATCAAACTCAGTTTCTGGATCGGTAATGCGTTTGAGATAAAAATTATCACCGGTGCTGCTAATGGCGCTAATGCCTAAATAGAAACCGTCGCGTGGATTGCTCGGCTCATAATTGAAATTGAAATGTTCGTGCTCTTCATCGTGCTCTTTGTCTTCATCGTGCGCAAAAACTGCAGCCGATGATAATAATAATGTGCTACCGATTAGGCCTGTTAATAATGATTTGGTAAGATTTTTCATAAAATTTCCTTGTCTGCTTCTTTATTCGATGTAGTCATCTTAACTAAGGTGAAAAAAGAAAGACGTAACACTAATCATCAAGTTGTATCAGTTTGTATCGCGTTATTGAATCAGGTTACATTCGTCGGTTCAATCTTCAATTACTACAAAATGTTTCGGTGGTTAATTTAGCGAATCAAGCACCTTGCAGTGCACGCTATCTCCCGCATGACAGCAATCAACGATATTTGACAACTCATTTTCCAATGCTCTTAATTTTGCAATTTTTGATTGCACGTCACTAAGGTGTTGCCGCGCGATGCCGTGCGCCTCATGAGGAGAGTGATTGGCACAGTGCTGCAAATGAATAAGCTGCTTTATTTCCTGCAAACTAAAGCCCAAGGCTCGGCTATGACGAATGAAACTCAAACGCTGTAAATGTTCCCCGTGATAACGCCGCTGATTGCCCAAGCTGCGACTAGCCGCGGGCAATAAGCCAATGTCTTCATAATATCGAATAGTGGGTATTTTACAGTCCGTTAGTTTGGATAACTGACCAATAGAATAAATGGTTGGCATTAAATTTCTACTCCCAAGAATAACGTTTGAAATAACGCTTGAAGCTCCAGTTACTAGAGGTTTTATTATAACTAGCAACTAAACAAATACAACACATTGGAGAACACCATGGCGGCATGTTGCACAAAAGAGAAAAATTTTGATGGCATGGACAAACAATATATCAAGATTTTATGGTGGATTATCGCCATCAATGGATTGATGTTTGTCGTTGAGATGATTGCAGGAATAGGCGGACAATCTCAGGCCCTGCAAGCCGATGCGTTAGATTTCTTGGGTGATACACTGACCTATGGTGCAAGCCTTTGGGTTATTGGCAAGACCCTCAGTTTGCGCAGCAACGTCGCATTAGCCAAAGGCGTTAGTTTATTGTTAATGTCATTGTGGGTAACTGGCTCTACTATTTATCGCCTATTTTATTTAAACTCACCCGACGCATTAACTATGGGCAGCGTTGCGATTGCCGCCTTTATCGCTAACGTGGTTAGTGTGATGTTATTGCGAAAATACAAAGACGGAGATGCTAATGTACGCTCGGTATGGTTATGCAGTCGAAATGACGCGATAGGTAATTTAGTGGTATTGCTGGCAGCGTCTGGTGTATGGTTAACCGATTCAGCTTGGAGCGACCTTGTCGTGGCATTATTCTTAGCTAGCTTGTTTTTATCGTCTGCGTGGCAAATACTAAAACAAGGCTGGGCAGAAAAGAAACATTCAAATAACAGCGCCGCCTCTGTATAATGCGCAAAAATTTAGTGAACTAGGAGCTATCATGCATGATCTATATTACAAGGGTCGTATCCACACCCGTAAAAACTTCGTAAAGGCGGGGTTTAATACCAAACGTGCTATCAAACTTGGTACACAAGAAAATCCGTTAACGTTGTTGGTCAATGATCAAAGCCGTGAAACCGAAATTGCCGCTATAGTTGCTAGCAATGACCTATTCGCTAACATTACCGTTGACGCGGCGCAAAGCGAAAACATTAGCGAATTAGATGGCGTATTAAACACGCCGAAAACGACTACCTTCGACAAAACACCTAATCGTAACGATCCTTGTGTTTGTGGTAGCGGTAAGAAATATAAGAAATGCTGCGCTTAATACAGCATTTCTTATAGAGCGCTGTAATTAGAGCACTTTAATGAAGTACTTTAATAAACGCGGTTTATCATAAACCGCGTTTATTCGTAAACCTCACCAATATCTATTCTCTCTCGTCATAAAAATGAATAACAACCAGCAACAAAAAAACAACAAGTTAAATATGGCGCAATAATTGCTAAATATGCATTATCAAATCATGAGATTGAAATGCGTTGTAGATTATCCCCCTTTAAAGCCAATGCCGTATGTTCATTGCTAATACTAAGCAGTTTATTTGCCGCGCCAAGTTATGCCAATACAACTAACGAAGTTGACGAACTTGTTAATCAAATAATTGAGCAACGAAAAATCCCTGGCCTACAATTGGCCATTATCAAAAATGGCGAAATCATTAAGTTGCAGGGTTATGGTCAATCCAATGTGCAAGACGCTGTTAAGGTTAGTAATGACACCGTATTTCCCATCAACTCGATGACTAAACTATTTACTGGCGTGGCAATAATGCAACTGGCGCAGGCTGGTAAACTCAACGTTGACGATGCCATTGGCACACATTTACCCGAGCTGCCAGCCAAGTGGCACCACCTCACTATTAAGCAATTACTTTCGCACGCGTCAGGCTTACCGAACATTTTAAGCGGCCGTCAAATCGACCTTATTGCCAATAATAATCCAAAAGCCGCCTGGGAGTTGGTGCAAACTTTACCGATGAAATCTAGTGTTAATTCGCAGTTTAGCTATAACCAAACTGGTTATGTTGTCTTAGGGAAAATTATTGATAAATTGGCGCAACAGCCGTTTAACGATTTTATTATCGAGCAACAATTACAAAAGGTTGGTATGCCTGCTACCGCCAATGCTGGCTTTGGTTACTTAACATATGTGGTGCAAAATCAAGCGCGTCAGTATATACCCGTGCCACTTGGAAATTCGTGATCTCAGCGGGAATTTAAATGGCCCCTAATGTTGCAAGAGACGAGGCATTTGTTGCCGATAATGGTTATTCTCGACAATATGCTCCTGCATTGTCCTAATGTCTCACATCCATGTGAGAACCTTAACAAAACAAATAACGCGGTAGTTGGCCCTTTAAAACCCGCCCTACGGGAGATTCTCAGGTAAGTAATCACTGTGTTACATCAATTTGAAAGGCAATAAGCATTCCTAAAATGATGTGCCTTGTGCTAACTCACCTGAGAAACTCTGAAACCTGCATTTTCAATGTAGCACGGGTATATGCGTGACAGACAAGGTAGATTGGTTAACTTTCACGGTGAGTTTGCACCCTTTATAACCACCGCAGCGGGCATGAGCACCACCGCTAAAGAATTAGAATTTTTTGGATTGGCAGAATAATATTCAACTTCCTTTTCTTGCTTGTCAGCATTGGGAATAAAGAAAATGCCGTTGAGTTGATCATTAAGCATTTTGCCTTTCTGCTCTTTGATGTACTTTTTAAACTGCGTAGCGTCCTGTGAACTGACCTTAATGTGCGTATTCTCATCAATCAATTCACTTTTTGAATCAATCTCTTTTTGTAGCAACGAAACCAGAGCCGTATTCTCAGCGACAATATCGATATTAACTTGCTTGCCTTTATCGAAAGTCATGATGAACGCTTGCAGGCCAATTAAACCAATAATGGGTACCGGCACCAAAATGGTTGTAATAATAAACGCTTTAGTCAATATCTGACTTTTTAACTCTATTGGATTCACATAGTAAGTGCATAACTTGTTTCAGTAGAAAAGACGGTTAGTTATTTATAAAAAGTGTAAAAAACAAAAAACCCAGCAATTACGCTGGGTTTCGGCAGTATTCAATATCTAAATTGACACTTTATAACTTTATGTGATCTAGAACGGGATATCGTCATCCCAACCGTCGTCTAAATCTGGTGCTTTAGCTTGTTGCGGCGCTGCTTGCGGTGCAGGTTGAGGAGCAGACTGCTGCTGGAAACCACCTTGTGCTGGCGCAGATTGTTGCTGCGGCGCTGCTTGTGGTGCAGGTTTTTGATAACCGCCTTGAGCAGGTGCTGCTTGCTGGTTAAAGCCGCCTTGCGCTGGTGCAGGTTTTTGCTGACCTTGGAAACCGCCGCCTTGCTGACCACCACCTTGTTGACCGCCACCTTGACGTCCGCCAAGCATTTGCATCACGCCGTTAAAACCTTGTACAACCACTTCAGTGGTGTAACGATCTTGACCGCTTTGATCTTGCCATTTACGAGTTTGCAATGCACCTTCAATGTAAACTTGTGAACCCTTACGTAGGTATTCACCCGCTACTTCGGCTAACTTGCCAAACAAAGAAACCTTATGCCATTCGGTCTTTTCTCTTTGCTCACCGGTCGCCTTGTCACGCCATGACTCTGACGTTGCGATGGTAATATTTGCAACAGCACCGCCATTGGGCATGTAGCGGATCTCTGGATCGTTGCCCAAATTACCCACTAATATAACTTTATTCACGCCTCTGCTGGCCATGCTTATCTCCTAAAATTTTTAAACTTTTTTAACTGGCTGTAGAGAGTAACACAGCCCGTGCTTTTGTCACATTAAATAACTTCGCATCTACTTTTAAATACGCGGCTTTATCATCCCAAATAACCACTGCTTCTTTGACCCCTTCTAGCGTCATAAGTTGCTGTGACATGGTTTCGGCGCTGTGCTGGTCGTGCGCATGAGCGTCTAAAGTAAATGTTTTTAATAGTTGGGGATTTACCATGCCTGCCGTGTATAACCACCACAATAAAACGAGCGTTGTTGAGGTGGCAAATACACCGCCAATGCCCCCGTATTGTAGGCATACACCCCCCATAATACCGCCGACAAACGCACCAAAGAATTGACTGGAAGAATAAATACCCATCGCGGTACCTTTTTTGCCCGCAGGAGCAAACTTAGCAATAAGAGATGGCAGTGAGGCTTCTAAATAGTTAAACGCGGTAAAGAACAAGATCACCGCGACAAACAAACCGATAAACGATTGTTGAAATACATACATTAGCGCTAATGAGCTGGCTAGCAACAACAGTGACAAGCGATACATTTTTCGCATGCTGTCATTTTTAGCGCCAATGATAATCAACGGCACCATAAAGAAGAAAGATAATAATAAGGTTGGGAAATATAGCTGCCAGTGCTTGGGCGTGGAAAAATCAATGTTAACCAACATCAATGGCAATACGACAAAGACTGACGTAATGACTAAGTGCAACACAAATATTCCGACGTCTAAACGTAATAACTGACCGTCTTTCAACATGTCTTTAATCAGTTCGGGCGCGGCTCTTGTATCACCTTTAGGCGCTTTACTTACCGCGTTTGGCGCGATAAAAACCACCACCAACATGCCCACTAACGACAATACGGCGGTTAAATTAAACAAGCCAGACAAACCAATGCTCTCGACTAACACGGGTCCCAAGATCAGCGAAATAGCAAACGACAGCCCTATGCACATGCCAATCGTCGCCATCACTTTAGGCCGTTGCTCGTCACGCGTAACGTCTGCTGCCAGTGCTAAAATGGTGCTGGCAATAGCGCCCATGCCTTGTATAGCTCGGCCTATTGTTACACCAATGATCGAATCACTCATACCCGCGACAATGCTGCCGGCACAAAAAATCAGCAAGCCAATAAGAATAATCACTTTTCGGCCATATTTGTCCGACAACATACCCATGGGAATTTGTAATAATGCTTGTGTTAGGCCGTATGCACCAATGGCTATGCCCACCCACATTGGTGAATAGCCTTCAAGTTCTTGACCATAGATCGCAAAGATAGGCATGATCATAAATAAGCCGAGCATTCGTAAACCAAATACAAGAGCTAAAGAGATCGCAGCGCGTTTTTCTATTGAATTTAAACCACTCATTAGTCGAGCATCGTTCCCATTTAAAAAAAAGCGATTGTAGCACGATTTTTTGATGTGCTGGCTTAATACAAATCAAAATGTAAGCGTGAATTTTCCACTAAAAATTGATAATGCTCAGAGAAAATATCACCAAGCGCGATTTTAACTGATTGACCCAAGCCCAACTTACTGCCACAAACAAAGATATGACCATTATGTTGTATCACTAAATTCTTTAATTTATCGCGCTGTGCGAACAAAACATCATTGACATAACGCGGGTTTAACGCGTCTAACCATGCCTTATCTCTGGAGAAAGCGTAACTTAAATCGGTTAATCTGCCATCGCGCACATAGGTGCCTAGCCGCTCTTTAAAATAACAACCGCTGTCTTGATATTGCTCGCCAAAAATCAACCAAATAGGCGCATCAAACGCCATCTGCTGCCGCTGAGCAAGAAAACTCATGTAAGGCGCAATGCCAGTACCCGCACAAATGAGAATAATTGGTACGTTATCGGACGGCAACCTAAAACTATCATGACTGCGTATCGATACCTTAAAATTATCGCCCGTTTGGCCAGTACAAAGGCGAGACGAGCTAAACCCATGACTCCCATCATCTTTCACTAACCGGCGCACTAGCAGTTCAATCTCAGGATCATTTGGCTTACTAGCGATAGAATAAACTCGAGGAGCAAGCACCGGCAATAAATCAACTAACGCTTGTGGCTCATTTGCGGTTTGTTCGTGCCATTCTAAATGCGCTAACGCGTCAATTAAAGGCGTCGTTTGTCCGGCGAATTGCACCTTGGTTGACGATTTAAAACCTAATGTCTTTAATTTTTGTGCAATATCTTGGCGCTTAATGGGTGTTAGCACCTCCAATAAGTCGCCAGCCTGATAGGATGCACCTATTACTCGAAGTTTCAGTGAATGTGCCATGCGATGAGGTTGTAACGGATTTAAGCATCTATTTTCAGTCACGCTTGCCATTGCCCAATGACTATTCAGCGTTTCAACATGCCAGCCTAACCCATCGCACACTCGACCCCACCATTGACTTGCCGATGGAAAATGCCCCCGGTCTATTTCTTGGACAGGATGTAGCGCCTGCGCGCCTTTGTTACTTAACATGGTGGCTATTTGATGGCCAAACGCACAAAATTTTGGATAGGCACTATCACCGAGCGCTAATACGGCAAAGTTTAAATTGTGCAATCCTTGATCACACTGCGCTAATGCTTGAATAAAGCCTTGAGATTTTTCGGGCGCTTGACCATCGCCATAGGTCGCAGCCACCACAAATAACTGTTGATATTGTTGCAAACAGTTTGGAGTGAGTTCCCCAAAGGCTTTGATATCGCAATACCCAGCGGACGATTGGGCAATTTTTTTCGCCAGTCCTTTGGCAGTACCACTTTGACTGGCATAAGCAATTAAAGACATCTTTGCCCGACCAAGCAAGCTGCGACTAAAGAGCCCATGAACAGCATAACCATAACCAACAAAAAATATTACATGTAGTCCCAACCAACAAAGCGATTGCACAGATATTACAACAGGACTTTGCAGGTCCAACGCGCCACTCGCTAAGCATAGGAGCAACGTTAGCAGCAGCAAGCGTTGCCGACTGAGCAATAATGCCGAAATTGTCATAAGCACCAGCGAAAAAATGCTATAACGCCACACATTAAGCAAGCCAACAAGCAACTGAGACTCCAGCGATGAAAGCACCATTAACGCTTGAGTTAGACGATAATCAGCGGATGAAAAAATCCCGATTAACGCCATATGTGGATGTTCTGCAATGGAATGAATAATTACCTTTGCATTAGATGCTGGCAATTCAAGCAACAAACCAACAAAAAACAACCACAAGGCAGCGCCAAGCAACCCGGTTATGATTAATAACCGAGATAGAGTATAAAACAGTCCGCTGGCAAATTGAGTGTTGTTACTTTTTTGGAAAATACCCATTCACGCCAATCTAAATGAAAATTATTATCATATAGTATTGCATTTAAATACTTAACACTAGTACTATATGGGCGTTCAAATTATGCAGTAATGAATGGCCAATGGGATTTTTAAAATTAACACGCAATATTTCATATAACGCGTTGGCGCGTGACATACATGTCTTTAGCGCGATGCTGGTCATGCTACTGATGTTGTTTTTTGCGGTCTCTGGTTTTTTTCTTAATCATCCCGACTTAAGCGATAGCGACATCGCGACCACCAGCACCACATTAGAATCGCCGCAATGGCTAAACCAATACACAGACTGGGCAGCCAATTATGCGCATAACGGCTTAAAGCTCATGTTATGGCTGGACACGGCCCATGATATTCGTGGTGTCGATTATGAATTCGAATGGGACGACTTTGATGCCCTATTAATCGTGACCCTGCAAAGTCCTGGTAGCAATACCATTATCGAATATTTTAGCCAAGAGCAACGTATCGAGATAGAGCAAAGCCCCTTCGGCCTGCTCGATACGTTAAATAATATTCATCGGGCAAAACATACCACTACCTTATGGCGCTACACCTCAGATTTTAGCGCCATTGTGATGATTATTTTTTGTTTAAGTGGGCTATGGCTCGCGCTAATTAATAAAAACACCCGTAGAGCAAGCAGCCAATGGTTTGTCTTTGGCAGCAGTTTATTTTTGTTAGTGCTGTATTTAATGCACTAATCCACACGAGAGGACAACATGAATAAGAACATTTTAATCACCTTGGCAGCCCTAAGTCTGCTATTTACTGTGGCGTCACAAGCCACCACGTTGACGGTGGATTTTTCTTTACCGCAATTTGATAAGCAAGACTATCGCAAACCATATGTTGCCATGTGGGCTGAAACCAAAGGCAATAGCGACAATTTATTATTGTGGCATTTAACCAAACGCGACAATGACAAATGGCTGGTCGACATTCGCCGTTGGTGGCGTAAAGAAGGTCGCTATAGTGACAATAAATTTGACGGCACCACCGGCGCCACTAAAGGAGCTGGCCAACATCAGGTGCAACTCGATATTGGGGATTTAACCAAATTTACCCTAATGATTGAAGTGGTACGCCAAAAAGGCGGCCGTTCATTGGTGCGCAAGAAAATTGACCTGTCTAACACTAACTCTCTTTATAACATTGCACCGAGCGACGAAATTGGCGCTATCACCATTAAGGTAAATAACTAATGAAATCATTCACTAAATTAGCTTTATGTTCACTAACTCTCGCCTCTACATTATTAGTGAGCCAAGCTTTTGCTCATGACTTAAATATGTGGCCAAGCCAGTTCAACATCAACAGTAAAAAGCCAACGGCGATTACCGTTGATCTTACGTATAGCGAAATACCTTTTCGCTTAGATCATGGCGTATCCTCTGCTGGATTAACCGTTGTTGATCCGCAAGGAAATGTATTACGCAACCCCGGCAACGTCTATCAAAGTGCCCAACGCACAACGCTTGATTTAGCGATTACAGAGCAAGGTACTTATACCATTGCTTACCAAAGCCAGCCACGTTATACCACCAGCTACACCGCCGGCAGTAAAGCAAAGAAGAAAAGGTTACGTCTAGACAAGATCGCCGCAAAGAAAAAGTTACCAAACTCGGCTAAAAATGTGGTGACAAAAAAATCTATCACTTCAGCGATTGCTTTTGTGACGAATACTTTACCATCAACTCGCCCTTTTACACCCACGGGTCAAGGGCTAGAATTAGTGCCGGTAACGCATCCTTCTGATTATGTCACCAACGACACCATCACCATGGCGTTATACTTCAATGGCAAGCCATTGAAGGATGTTAAAGCTAAACTGCAACGCAGCGGCGCTCAATATTTGGCTTCAAGCAAGCCCAACGAAACGATGACCGATAACAAAGGTCAGTTACAATATAAGTTTGAACAAGGCGGTTTATTTACTTTAAGCGTCAAACATAGCATTAAGCAAGATGCACCGATGTATGACGAAGTCGGTTATCGTCTATTTTATTCTTTTGAAATTGCTTACGAATAGTCTCCACTTCACTTTTATAGCCAAATAACACCGCTACTTTTTGTTAGCGGTGTTTTGCGTTTTATCACCAAGGTCATTCGCCATGTCATCATCAAATCAGCACCATCAAAACATCCCAAGTGACATTGCTTGTGTTAGTGATTATCGCCACTATGCCAAGCAGATTTTAAGCGATCCTATCTGGCATTATATTGATGGTGGCTCAGCCGATGAAATCACTAAAGCTGCTAATCGCACCAGTTTTGACGCCATTAAACTTCGCTCACGTGTCTTGTGCGACTTAAGCGGCGCCAGCACACAAAGTCAATTGTTAGGGCAATCGCTCGCCTATCCATTTTTAATCGCGCCGATGGCTTACCAAAAATTACTGCACCCATTGGGCGAGCAAGCCACCTTAGCCGCGGCTAACGCACAAGATATTGGTTTTGTGCTCAGTACATTAGCGAGCACAACCATTGAAGATGTCGCGCAGCAATATCATCAACAACAGGTTGAGAGTCCTAGTCCATTATGGTTTGGCTTATACGTGCAACCAGACTGGTGTGATACGGTAAACTTGATTGACCGAGCCCAACAAAGTGGTTATCAGGCATTAATGATCAGTGTTGACGCGCCAATAAACGGTTTGCGAAATAGAGAGCAGCGTGCCGGTTTTAGCCTGCCAGACAACGTAAGTGCGGTTAACCTAAGTAACAACAATCAAGATAACACCAATTATAATCAATATAAAAACCCTGTTTTAGCGCGCCTACAACACAGCGCCCCCACATGGCAAACCATTGAGAAGATTATTGAGTACACTGACTTGCCAGTGATCATTAAAGGCATTCTCGACCCACAAGATGCACTAAAAGCTCAAGCTATTGGTGCCAGCGCTATTGTTGTATCTAATCATGGCGGCCGCGTGCTTGATGGTGCCATCTCAAGCATTGATGCATTGCCCGCAATTAGACATGCAGTGGGAGAAGATTTCTCGCTAATACTTGATAGCGGAATCAATCGTGGCAGTGACATCTTTAAGGCCATCGCATTAGGTGCCAACAGCGTGTTAATAGGCCGCGTTGCGCTTTACGCACTGGCCACCGCAGGCCCAATGGGCGTGGCACACGCATTAAAGATATTAAAAGACGAATTTGAGTTAACGATGGGGTTATGCGGCGCAAAAAATATTGCTGAGATAACGGCAGATAAAGTCTTGCTGTAACCCGAATATTTTTTGGGCATCGGTATTACTTCACAATAAATAGACGGTTAATGGGGACAGCCATAAGTATATACTTGATTTAAAACGCGCCTTACGCCTGATAGGTCCATCGAGTTTCGCGTCACCGATGAAATATCAGCGCTGCCGGGCTAGATTTCCGTTTGATTTGTTATTTTGTAGCTAAATGGGCGCAACAATACCTGAATTATTACTCATCAATTCTCATTGTTAAATTTAATTAGTCAGCTAGGGTGTTTGCACCAACTTTTTCCATGTTGATGTGCAAAGTCGCGCAAATGCTTGGTAGTGCCAGCGGTGCTGCCATATTAACGCCGAAAATGTTTAACCGCCGTTAACCAATCGTTGGTGTCTACCCCCAATGTTGCCAATATTTTAGGTTCGTTAAGTTTAATATGACTCGATTTATTAGGGTCAATATGGCGTCCACTCCAATCGACCAATTCAAAATAGTCGGCATAACTAAATGGAATGGCATTTGTTTCGCTTATACCTGCAAATGGCAACAATGCGATTGGTTGGTCGGCGGTTGATATATCTGTATTTTTATTACAACTTTGTTTTTGATGAGATTTATATTGTGCAATACGCTTTTGAATAGATGTGAAATCACTTTTTGACAAATTAGGCGCAACGCCTACTCGAATGGGATTTAAGTCGACATAAGCCATGCAACTTAACAATGCTAGCATGTAGGGGTAGTTGTGCCTAAAGCGTCCTATTAAGCTAACACCAAGCAATCCCCCCTCCCATCAGGAACTTTCAAAGCAGTTATTTGTAGCTGTTTTAGCTCGGCTAATTTAGTCCTGAATGTAAAGGAATATTAAATAAAACCCAAAATATATTGCTAATGATAATTATTCGCATTAGTATGCGCGTCAATTAATTATCATTAATCTTCTAAGGGATGTATCACCACATGAGTAGTTTTAATAAATCACCACTGAGTATAGCACTAGGCGTAGCGCTTGTTACTTGCGCGTTAAATGCGCAAGCGGCAGACAATGTTAAAGAGCTGGCTGTAACTAAAATTCAAGAGTCTAAAACGAGTCAATATAAAGTTGATAAAGTTGCGACCCACAAAATTTCAACAGACTTGATTGACACGCCAAAAACTATCACGGTTATTTCGGCTGATTTATTGGCCGACCAAGGGATAACAAGCTTTTCTGATGCACTACGCAATGTTTCTGGCGTGTCTACATTTGGTGCCGGTGAAGGGGGCGGTGGCAACATCACCACCAATGACAAATTAACTATTCGTGGTTTTAGTGCTAACCAGAGCATTTATATCGATGGCGTTCGAGATTTAACGACTTATTCGCGTGATCTATTCAATTATGAAAAAATTGAAGTATCAAAAGGTGCTAATTCATCGATTGCTGGTAAAGGTACTTCAGGCGGATCAGTGAATTTAGTGACTAAGCGCGCGAGTACCGATGAGACATTCAATAAAGTTCAAGTGAGCTTTGATAACTTTAAAACTAAGCGTATAACGGTAGACAGCAACATAGCACTAACTCAAGACACTGCTGTACGTGTTAATGCCGCTTTATCTGATGGCGGTGACAAGCTAGGCAATGGTGTTGAAAACTATAAAAATATTGGCTTATCTCTATCATTAGCCAGTAACTTGTCTGATAAAACATCAATTGTTGGCGGTGTAATGCTTATCAAGCAAGATAACACTCCTTTATTAGGATTACCTTATGTCACGGAAGGCGTAGCTAAAGCGTTTCCAAACTTAACCGAGGGTGCAATTGATAAGTCACTTTGGAGTAATTATTACGGTGTTGAAAAACGTGATTTTGAGAAAACTAACGTAACGCAAGCAACGGTTAAAATTGACCATGAATTTTCAGATACCACACGATTAGTAAGCACGTCTCGCATCGTAAAAAGTGATCGTAAGTCAACGATAAGTCGTCCTATTTTTAAGAACACGCGTGAAACAATTGATGGCAAACGTGTTTACACTTATTTTGATGTAGTACGGGCAGACTATGTACAAGCTGCTGATGAAGCCAATAGTTTAATCGTTACTCAACTAGATTTTATTACGCAATTGTCACTTGCAGGTATGAAGCACGATCTTGTGGTTGGGACTGAAGCGTATAAAGAAAGTTATGAATATTATCGTTTAGACAATAATATGGTGTTATCAAGTGATACTCTCGATTTTAATAACCCAGCGCAAAACCTTACTTATACCGGTGCTATTACACGTGTAGGTGATAAGCCAGCAAAGACAGAAGGTACAGGTATTGCTGTTTATTTACTTGATACTATTAAAATCAATGAGAATTGGCTTTTAAGTGCTGGTGTGCGTTTTGAGAAATTCAACGCGAAAGGTTCTGTTTATAAAGATAAATATAATCATAGCCACCCGGCTCCACCACTACCACGCCATGATTATCACGTGGTAGATGCTAGTGAGGCCAAGGATAGTTTCGTTAGTTATAATGGTTCTATTGCTTACAAACCAAATGAAAATACTAACTTTTATCTAGGTTACTCAAATTCACAAACACCCAGTGTAAGTACGCTTAAATTTTCGTCTAGCGATTCAGTTAATGGATTAGACCCAGAAACAGCAAAAACGTTAGAATTGGGTGCTAAATGGGAATTGATGAATGATAAAATACTTGTTAATGCGGCTGTGTTTCAAACAACAAAAACGGTAAGAGATCGTAACGACGAACGCATTTATTTCTTAGCAGGCGAGCAACAAGTCACAGGATTAGAGTTAAGCATTAGCGGTGAGATTACCGACGATTTATCTCTTATTGCCTCTTATACTCACCAAAATTCTGAAGTGACAAAAGATTATACAGTAGACAGTGTTGGTAATGGTTTATCTTCTACGCCAAAAATCACGGCCAATATGTGGTTAACGTATGCTGCAAATGATAAATTATTGGTGGGTGGTGGTGTTACTTATAACTCAGGTAACATTTACTGGCGTCGCAACAGCGCTTATTTCACTACAGGTAACGTTACGTTACTTAATGCAATGGCTTCTTATGAAATAAGTAACAACCTAACACTTCAGTTAAATATCAACAACTTAACAGATAAAGAATATGTAACTGATTACAGTGCCAAAGGTCATTTTTTACCAGGTGCACCGCGTAACATCAAGCTTGGCGTTAGCTACGCGTTTTAATCCTTAATTAAACGTTGTAGAACACGTTAGATCTCTCTGATAAAGCCGATGCAAATGCATCGGCTTTTTTTGTCACTCATCCGGCTTATTTTTATACCGGCAGCGTCACCGTAAAGCCCATTTTTTCAACCACTTTGATCCAATATATTTTTGCCTGTCCCAATTTAGCTATAACGGAGGGATCTTAATGCGAATCGCTTTTGTTTTCAGTGGTGTTTTTGAGTTTTCTTACAATAGATATCTATACCTTATAACGGTGGGATGTCGGCATGTATCTAATGCCGTACTTACTAGCTAATACCCTTTATATTCATATGGTTAAAAAAAGCCGATGTTCACATCGACTTTTTTAGCTTATATAACGAAACGATTAAGCATTAAAACTGATAGCTTACGCCTAACTTAATACTTCTTGGCGCACCAGGTCGAAAGTGACCCTTGGCGCTATAATCGGTAATGTAATCTTTATCGGTTAAGTTATCGACATTAAGTTGCAGTGCCAATGCGTCGTTTACTTGATATGAAACCATTGCGTTAATCAATACCGTACTACCAGTATTAAAGTAGGCCTTGTTTTTACGCCAGTATATATCTAGCTTTCAACGCCATTGTCAAAAATATCACCGCCATCGCTAATTAACGCGTTAATACGAATGCTTGTGGTGTCGTTAATTTCTTTATTAACGTCAGCGCTTAAACGCATGGTCGCACTATCAGTAACGCTTATAGCTGCCTTGCTAAAGTTTTGACCCAACTTGGCATGTTTAGTCACTAGGTTAACAGCGCCGCCAGAAGAACCTTTACCCGAGAAACTTGAACTAGCCCCTTTTGATACTTCAACTTGCTCATAGTTAAACATGTCGCGAGAATAACCAGCGACATCACGCACACCATCAATATAGATATTTTTAGTGGCGCTAAAACCACGGATCGTTAGTTTGTCGTTCGTAGTAATGTCACCGCCACCGCCTTCACCGGCACCGAAAGTAGATACACCAGAAACGTTACGTAATGCGTCATTTAGGCTAGTAATACCCTGATCTTCTAATAGGTCGCTAGTGATAACGCTGATCGTTTTAGGGGTATCAACCAGCGCAGTGGTAATTTTATGGCTCGCCACTTTTTCAACTTTATATTGGCTAGCTTTCTGCTCTTGCACCTTAGTAACAGCAAGTTCTTTCGAAGAATCAGCAGCCTGAGCGTTGCTAGGGCAATTCCTAGCGCAAGGTTAAGTGGAGATTTAGTAAAGGTCGTCATAGCGGTATCCCATCTGGTAAAATAAACACAATAATATTGCGCCACATACTAATGCGAATTATTATCACTTGAAATGCCGTTTGCCATATTTATGTCACACTTGGGTGTTTAGGTTTCGCTCCATTGCCTTAGTAAGTTGTGATATACCCCGCTAAGCCTGACCAGCTCTTGCTGCTGAGGGTCTTGCTGCGTTAAGGCCATAATGCTTTGATCAAGATCATAGAGAATTCGGCGCTGCTCGTCGCTGCGAATTAAACTTTGCAGCCAAAAAAACGACGCTAAACGCCGCCCTTTAGTGACTGATGTGACGCGATGCATGCTGGTTGAGGGATACAAAATGAGATCACCAGCAGGCAACTTCACGCGCTTTTCGCCATAGGTATCTTCAATAACTAGCTCACCACCGTCATAACTGTCAGGTTCAGACAAAAATAGTGTCATCGATAAATCGGTACGCACTTGCCCCGCTATCAACGGTGATTGTCGAATCGCATTATCGATGTGATTGCCAAAGTTGCCAGCGTGTTGATAACAATTGAACATGGGCGGGTAAAACTTATTTGGCAATGCCGCTGCCATGAAAAGTGGCATTTTCTGTAGGCAAGAGAGTATGAAGTCTCCTATTTGTTTTCCCACGTCAGAGTCTTGCGGCAACTGCGAATTATTTTTACTATGCAAGGCTAAGTGCCCCGCTGTATTTTTTCCGTCTACCCAATCAGCCGCAAGCAACATATCTTGGCATTCTTGAACTTGCGCTTTGGTTAAAACATTCGGAATGTGCAGCAACATAGATTTAGACTCAAATTCGACATTAATTAATTGTACATAGTAATGATAATTGTTATCATTTACAAACTTAAGGTGGACTTATACCTCATTTACCGTACTTTAATTGATCTAGGACAATTCATCCTGCCATGAAAATTCGCCAACTTTACCAAGCTTGCGCCCTAAGCAGCCTTTTACTTAGCAACTATGCGATTAGTCAGCCACAAACGTCGGTTAGCCAAGCCGACAGCTTAGTCGCGCAATGGATAACTATTGAACAACAAAGCAATACGCTGCGTAGTCAATGGCAAGAAAATAAACGGCTGCTTGAGCAACGATTATTTCTATTGCAAAGCGAAAAAGAACAACTTAGTTCATTGACCATTAGTCACGCAAAGCAAGGTGATGACGTTGCTTTGGCTCGAGAAAAATTACTCACATTGCAAAGTTCAATGGAATCGCAACAAGCATCATTAGGCAATTGGCTAACGATTCAATACTCTCATATCAATAATATTCATCGTCAATTACCGCCACCTCTGGCGATTAGCTGGCAAAATACCCTAGATCAATTAGACAGCAATGACCAATCCAAACGATTGCAATCGCTATTAAATCTTTACCAGAGCTATGATGAGTTTAATAGCCGAGTGAGCAGCCAACAAGCAACCATTATCGACAATCAGGGCCAAGAAAAAATGGTCAAACAATTATTCTTAGGCACCGCTCGCGGCTGGTACCTCACATTAGATGGCAAGCAGGCCATCGAAGGGTTTCCTAGCGTCAATGGCTGGCAATGGCAACACGATAAACCCATGCCAGCGCAACCGATCAAGCACGCATTGTTGATGCTTGAACATAAGATGGAAGCACAATTGATCACCCTACCATTGTCACTAAATAATGCCGCCGCTGGAGAGCAATAAGATGAAAATATCAATCATAATTCCATTGCTTATTTCATTGCTTAGTCTTGCCCCATTGTCTAGTTACGCCAACGTAGAATCACAGTTAGTTAATGACATTAAGAAAGCGCAAAGCACATTAGCAAAAACACAAGCCAGTATTAGTCGCCAAAGTGCCAAGTTAAACCAGCGCACCCATTTAGTTGAGCAAGATGTGCTGGCATTACGTAAAAAGACCACCGCAGCACGCCGCGCCGTTGACGAGCAAACATTAAGTTTAACCGCGCTTGAAAAACGCGCCACCGCGTGGCAGCAACAAGATACTTTTCAACGTAATGTATTGGCACGTTTTAGCCAGCAGCAGGATATTACGCAACAATCCAACGACGTATTGACCAAGCAAAGCCTCACCCTGTTAAGTAATCATTTTAGTGATATGCGCGCCACGCTCAATCCTACATGGCGACAAAGCCGGGTGATCAAACAAGATGGGGTGATTACGCAGCTGCCAGTATTATCAATTGGCCCAGTTTCTTGGTTTTTAGACCATGAGAATCAGCAAGCTGGTTTCTTAGTTTCTGATGATAACAACAAGCTGCAAGGCCTGATGCTCAGCGATACACATTATCAACAATTGAGTTTAATCGAACAAAAAAAATCAGCCAGCATTAGCTTTGATCCCACGTTAACCCGCGCTATGAAAATAGCACAGGCGCAAGAATCGGTATTACAACATGTCGAAAAAGGCGGTATTTGGGTGCTGCCAATTTTGGCCTTTGGCGTGTTTGCACTGCTTATTTCATTGCTAAAAGCCATACAGTTAGCCCGTTTGCCGAGCATAGTGCCAGCGCTGGCCGAACGCCTCAATCATATTAATCCGGCGGTGCAACAACAAGTTGTGCAGTTAAAGAGTCAGGTTAATGGTATGCAACAAGATTTGCTAAATATTGCGCTAACCACAACCAGCGGACAAAAACGTGACGATCAACTATTTTCAAGCCTATTAACCCATAAACATCGCTTAGATTATTGGCTAGGCGCGGTTGCCATTACCGCAGCCGTATCGCCATTACTCGGCCTATTAGGCACCGTTAGCGGCATGATTGAAACATTTAAGCTAATGACGCTGTTTGGTGCAGGCGATGCATCTGCGGTTTCAGGTGGTATATCCGAAGCACTAGTGACCACTGAATTGGGCTTGGTTGTTGCAATACCCGCGCTATTAATGCACGCCCTTTTATCACGCAAAGTGAAAACGTATTACGGTGCGTTAGAAAACTGTGCAGTGCAATTAAGCCAATCCAATACCACTAACTTAGCTGAGGCCGCTTAATGAACGTGCAAACATTTGATAGCATTATTGTGTGGGCGATTCTTGGTTTAGGTTTTTTCACCTATTACCAGTTAGTATTTTTTATTATTCGTGCCAAGTCAGGGCTGTATGAGGCAGACCATAAAGCATGGCAAGAAACGATTGAAATTTGTGTCGGTGCTCTGCCTTTACTTGGCTTGCTGGGCACCATTATTGGATTGCTTGACGCCTTTACCGCGATGAGTGTGGGAGGTAATTCTAGTGGCCTGACCCAAGGCATAGCGAGTGCGTTATGGACCACCCAATTAGGACTTGCGATTACCGTGCCTGGTTGGCTATTACTAAGCTATTACAAAAAGCTACAAGCGCGAGAGGAATTACGTTATGCACAGTAGATTGCAACAACGACTTGACGATCAACAACATACAATAGACTTATCGCCCCTATTGGACGTGGTCTTTATTCTATTAATTTTCTTTATTGTGACCACTGTTTTTGTCAAAGAAACCGGCATTGAGGTGGATAAACCCCAAGCCATGTCAACCCAAAAACTTGAACGTAATATCATCATGATAGCCATCAGTAATAATGGCGATGTTATTTACGACGGCAGCGTGATTGGTGTTGCGGGCGTGCGCAATACGGTTAGTGGCCTGCTTAGTGGTCAATCACGCCCAGTGGTTATCCAAGCCGACAAGTTAGTGACCACCGAGTTACTGGTACAGGTCATCGACGAAAGTAAGCTCGGCGGTGCCGAGTCGGTCAATATTGCGACCTTGTTGTAGGAATTGCTATGAAAATTAAGCGTCATCATTTTTATACTACGCTCATTGCCCTTGCTTTAATGCTATCGGCGGTGACGTTATTGTTTATTAACGATTGGCTGAGCAAGCGTATTTTGCCACAGGTGAATGTACGTAAAATTCAGGTAGCATCTTTGCCACCTCCTCCTCCGCCACCGGCGCCACAACAAGTGCAACAAACTCAGCAAACGTTGACCCTAAGTATTGAAGGAGAAGGTCCAGCGATGGACGTTAGTTTAATCAAGGTGGAACAACCTGAAATTCTGCTAACGCCACCAAAAATGGCCATGCAAATGCAGGTTGAGGTTAGTAATGATTTAAATATTGATTGGCAGGCTTTTGGTCTCGACCAGCTCGATAGCATTCCCACATTATTAACCAGAGTCAGCACCGTCTATCCGCGTGCGCTAGCCAAACGCGGCATAAAAAAAGTAGAGCTCAGGCTGGATGTATTTATCGACGAACACGGTAAACCTCGTTTAATTACCATTGTGGGCCTTGCGTATCAAGAGCTTATTCCTGCGGTAAATAAATTAATAAAACGCTCACGTTTCACCCCCCCGACTAAAGATGGTCAAAGCGTCGCGGCACGCTTTATATGGCCAGTGGAATTTAAAAAATCATGACAACTAAACAATCAACATATTCATTACTCTGTACTTTATTGCTGACAGCGTCATTATTTAGCTCGGCGACTCACGCGATAGAGATTGCGCTTGATGCGCCGCGCTTTAGCTTTGCCATTGAGAATAACTTATCGTCAGGCCAGCAAGAGAAATTGTCTCCGGCAGAGTCTCAATTGGCGCAACAATTAAAGCCATTACTGAAAACCAAAGATTATGCTCAGGTAGTTACGCTGCTAGACGCCCATCAATCTAATGAACGCAGCGCTGCGTTATGGTTAATTACCGGACAGGTTCACCTAGCGTTAGGGCATAAAAAAAAGGCCGAGCTAGCGCTTAACAATGCGCTGCTTGTCGCCCCTAATTTAGTCCGTGTACATCGAACGTTGGCGGCACTTCATATACAGCAGCAGCAATTAAAAAAGGCGCAAAAGCACCTTGTTAAGGCGATTGAAGGTGGCATGCAAGATCCACAATTATTTGGCCAGTTAGCCTATATCAACCTTAACCAAGGCGCACCGTGGTCTGCCATTGCGGGCTATCAGCAAGCACTATTATTGCAACCACACCACCAGCCGTGGAAAAAGGGCCTGCTTTATGCTTTGCAACAAGCTGGTAATCATCAGGCCGCCTTTGCGATGGTCAACGAGTTATTAAATACCTCACCAACAGACAAAAACTTGTGGCTGCAACGCGCGAAAATTACCCTAGCTTTAGATCTACAAAGCAAAGCCATCACCAGCATGGAGATGGCGTTACGTCACGGTGAGAAAAAATCGAGTAACCTATTGAGCACCGCTCAATTACACCTTGCTAACGGCAGCATTGAACGAGGTGCAGATTTACTGATTAGGCTAAATGCCAGTAATAGCGTGGCGTTCAGTCAAATTGAACCCGCTATTAGTTGGCTAATTAACGATGAGCAACTGCAGCCTGCATTGCGGATCTTAAAAAAGATGTTGAACATCAATAAGCTATCACCGTTAGAACAAAGCCTATATTACGCCACACTAGGCAGCGCCACTGAGCAAGAAAGCCCTAAACGTGCACTTAAATATTTTAAAAAATCACTCGCGCTAAATCCTAATCAAGCCAGAGTATTGATTAAACTCGCTCAGCATTATCAACAAAAGCAGCAACATTCACGGGCAGAACTGTATTATCAGCGTGCCGAAATTTTTCCCAATTATAAGAAACAGTCACTTGCTGGCCTAGCTCAGCTGGCGTTAAACCAGCAGCACTACGCGAAGGCATTAACCTATTTACACAAGCTAAAACGGCTGAGCAACAACACGTTGGCAATAGAGAAGAACATTACCATTATCAAGCGCCTTGTGGCACAACAAGCCTAAAAAATGTTGTGCGCGCGCCATAATTTTCTGGATTAAAAAACAGCTACATCAGGTGGTTTTTATGCGATAATCTGCGGTCGGATTGAATCAACGAGAACGAATTATCCATGGATACAATTGAAGTACGTGGCGCGCGCACCCACAATTTAAAGAATATCAACCTAACCATTCCCCGCAACAAATTAATTGTTATTACGGGACTCTCTGGTTCGGGTAAGTCATCATTAGCCTTTGATACGCTTTATGCCGAAGGGCAGCGTCGTTATGTTGAGTCGTTATCGGCTTATGCACGTCAATTTTTATCTTTAATGGAAAAACCCGATGTTGATTCTATTGAAGGATTAAGTCCGGCGATATCTATCGAGCAAAAATCGACGTCACATAATCCCCGTTCCACCGTGGGCACCACTACCGAAATACATGACTATTTACGCTTGTTATTCGCCCGAGTTGGCGAGCCTCGTTGTCCAACTCACGACTTACCATTAGCCGCGCAAACCATTAGCCAAATGGTTGATAAAGTATTGTCATTGCCCAAAGGCAGCAAACTAATGTTACTTGCGCCAGTGGTGCAACAGCGTAAAGGTGAGCACAGCAAGTTATTAGACAGCCTCGCTGCTCAAGGCTTTATTCGCGCCAGAATTGACGGCGAAGTGTGTGACTTATCTGATCCTCCGAAACTTGAGCTGCAAAAGAAACATGATATTGAAGTGGTCGTAGATCGCTTTAAGGTACGTGACGATTTACAGCAACGCTTAGCCGAGTCTTTTGAAACTGCGTTAGATTTGTCCGGCGGTGTGGCTAACATTGTGGCGATGGATGACGACAGTGACATAGAGCCAATCTTATTTTCGGCTAATTTCGCCTGTAGCCAATGTGGTTATTCGATGGCTGAATTAGAGCCACGACTATTCTCTTTCAATAACCCTGCGGGTGCCTGTGGTACCTGTGATGGTTTAGGGGTTAAGCAGTATTTTGATCCTAACCGGATCATTGTTAATAGCGAACTAAGCCTTGCTGGCGGTGCTATACGCGGCTGGGATCGTCGAAACTTCTATTATTTTCAAATGCTCACCGCGTTAAGCGACCATTACAAGTTTGACATAGACGCGCCGTTTGACAGTTTAAGCCAAGAGCATAAAGATAAAATACTCTATGGCAGCGGCACCAAGTCTCTTGAATTCAAATATATGAATGATCGCGGTGATGTAGTGATTAGAAATCACCCGTTTGAAGGCATCATCAATAATATGGATCGCCGCTTTAAAGAAACCGAATCTAATGCGGTGCGTGAAGAATTAAGTAAATTTCTTAATCAGCAAACCTGCCCCACTTGTCACGGCAGTCGATTGCGATTAGAGGCACGTCATGTATTTTTAGGCTCCACCAATCTGCCAACGATTACCGAATTGTCGATTGGTGATTGCATGGAGTTCTTTGACAATATTAAATTTACCGGTCAAAAACAGCAAATAGCTGAAAAGATCCTAAAAGAGATCCGCGATCGTTTAGGATTTCTAGTTAACGTGGGTCTTAACTATTTAAGCCTATCGCGCGGCGCCGACACTTTGTCTGGCGGTGAAGCACAGCGTATTCGCTTAGCCAGTCAAATTGGTGCCGGTTTAGTGGGCGTGATGTACGTGCTTGACGAACCATCTATTGGTTTGCATCAGCGTGATAACGAACGTTTGATTACCACGCTTAATCACCTACGTGATATTGGTAATACCGTTATCGTTGTTGAACACGACGAAGAAGCCATTCGCTGCGCCGATTACATTATTGATATTGGCCCTGGTGCAGGTATCCACGGCGGCGAAATTATCGCGCAAGGTTCATACCAAGACATTATTGATAATCCTAATTCAATCACTGGCCAATATCTGTCGGGCGCTAAAAAAATCCAATATCGTAAAGAGCGTACTAAGCCCGGTAAAGAGTGGATTAAGTTATTTGGCGCGACAGGCAATAACCTTAAAAATGTTGATCTGGCGATCCCTACTGGCCTATTCACCTGTGTTACCGGTGTTTCTGGTTCAGGTAAATCGACGCTAATTAACAATACTTTTTATCCGCTAGCGCATATTGCGCTAAATAAAGCAGTGAATGACGTACCCGCGCCCCATGATCGCATTGAAGGCTTAGAGTTCTGCGACAAGGTGGTGGATATCGATCAAAGTCCAATAGGTCGTACGCCACGCTCAAATCCAGCGACTTATACAGGTATATTCACCCCAATTCGTGAACTGTTTGCCGCCACGCAAGAATCTCGATCTCGGGGTTATAAAGCAGGACGCTTTAGCTTTAATGTGAAAGGCGGTCGCTGTGAAGCGTGTCAGGGTGACGGGCTAATTAAAGTAGAAATGCACTTTTTACCCGACGTATATGTGCCTTGTGATACATGTTCATCAAAGCGCTATAACCGAGAAACGTTAGAAGTGCTATACAAGGGAAAAAACATTAACCAAGTGCTGAACATGACAGTAGAAGACGCCAACACATTCTTTAAACCAGTACCGGCGATTTCACGTAAACTGCAAACATTAATGGATGTAGGTTTGTCTTACATCACCTTAGGTCAGTCAGCAGTCACCCTCTCTGGTGGCGAAGCACAACGGGTTAAGTTAGCCAAGGAATTGTCAAAACGTGATACTGGTAAAACCCTTTACATTCTGGATGAACCTACCACTGGCTTGCACTTTAAAGATATTCAAATGCTGTTAGATGTATTGTTCCGTTTACGTGATCACGGTAATACCATTGTAGTGATTGAGCATAACTTAGACGTGGTTAAAACCGCTGATTGGATTGTCGATCTTGGCCCCGAAGGCGGTGACGGTGGAGGTCAAATACTTTGCACCGGCACCCCAGAAGAGATAGCGCAGCACCCAACGTCACATACCGCTAGATTCTTAAAAGCGATGTTGTAGTAACGCGCGACATAAGATCCCCGATAAGAGACTTCGGGGATGACAACTTATTTACCCAACGAGAAAAGCATGAACTTTGACCCGCAACAATTTCGCCAGCAATTTCCATTGATATGTCAAAGTAATCAAACCTATTTAGACAGTGCGGCGACCAGTCAAAAGCCACAACAGGTTATTGATAGCATTAGTGAGTTTTATTGCACCAGTAATAGCAACGTACACCGGGCGGCGCATCAATTGAGTGCCAAAGCAACGGCTCAATTTGAGCTAGCGCGCTCTAACGTGGCCAAATTTATTGGCGCACATACTTCAAAAGAAATCATTTTCACTAAAGGCACTACCGAAGCAATCAACTTAATCGCACAAAGTTATGGTCGCAGTAACCTAACGCCACAGCACAATATTGTAGTGTCGGTCAGCGAACATCACGCCAACATAGTGCCTTGGCAAATGCTGTGTCAACAGACTGGTGCCACACTGCGAGTTATTGAACTCGATACTGAATTACAACTAAACATGCAACAAGCGGCAACACTAATAGACGACAACACTAAAATTGTGTCTATAGCTCATGCATCTAATGTTACCGGCATAATCAACCCCATAGAACAACTGATCGCTATGGCGAAAGAAGTTGGTGCTATTTCAGTCATCGACGGCGCACAAGCCATTGCTCACTTGCCCATTAATGTGGCGCAACTGGACTGTGACTTCTATGCCTTTTCAGGGCACAAAATGTACGGGCCAACGGGCATTGGTGTATTGTACGGCAAAGAGGCCATTTTAACCGCTATGCCGCCATGGCAAGGCGGCGGTGAAATGATTAAAAAAGTCAGCTTTAGCGGCACCACTTACAATCAACTGCCGTTTAAATTTGAACCAGGCACGCCAAATATCAGCGGTGTTTTGGGTTTAAGCAGTGCGATAGATTTTATCAAAAGCTTTGATCGCGCAGCACTAGAGCGCTATGAACAAAAACTTTTAAAACTTGCCCGAGAGCAATTACTGCAAATTGACGGTCTGTCTATCGTTGGCGATGTTAGCAATAAGCTTTCGGTCATCAGTTTTGTGTTCGACGATGAACATCCGTCGGATGTCGCTACTTTGTTAGATCAACAGAATATCGCGGTTCGCGCTGGGCATCATTGCGCGATGCCACTGATGGAATATTTAAATATTCCTGGCACGGTTCGCGCTTCGTTTGCGCCCTATAATAGCGTGACCGATGTCAATAATTTTGTGACTGCGGTTAAAAAAGCCAGCAGCTTCTTCTAGTCGCACTAAATGAAGACCCCCCCAGAAAATTGAGAAATAATAACCACTAAACTATCAATAAATAAGTTCAGCAACCGTTAAGTCTCATCAACATAAACTGTTGTTTCACTCGCTGGCTTAATACCCATGCTACTTGAAAATGCAGGTTTCAGAGTTTCTCAGGTGAGTTAGCACAAGGCACATCATTTTAGGAATGCTTATTGCCTTTCA
>JABSRV010000090.1:0-5423 GCA_013214905.1 Psychrobium sp.
CAACCAATTCACCGGCCGTTAATTCATTTGTATTTGCACCTAATGTAGTGCGAATCAAACGAGGTTTAACAACGCCAGGACCTGCTAGCGCGATAACTCGATCGCTAAACAACTCACCCGTGGTAAATAATTTACCAACAGCGATAACGTCTTGATAACCTAGTGACCAAACAGTGCGACTAGCGCTTACTGGATGTAGGAAATGAATATGAGTACCGACCAAACCAGCAGGATGGATGCCAGCAAATTCATGCTGTTCCACCGAACCAACATTGCTATTAGCAATCTCGCTACCTGGTTTTTTACCCACGTAAACCTTACCTTCAGTTAAACGAGATAAAATCGTTAAACCATTAGCAAAATCTTGCGCATGTTCCTTGATAATCACTTCAGGATCGCCGGCTAATGGATTAGTGTCCATTGCTGAAACGAAAATACCTGATGGCGTAGTATCAATGGCTGGTACTTTAGAGAAAGGACGCGTGCGTAATGCTGTCCATAGTCCTGACTGAACTAGATTGTCAACGACTTTACTGCGCTCAAGCTGAGCCAGTTCAGTGGTTGCATAACTAGCGAAGGTTTCTTTTTCATTACCTTCAACGTCAATGACAATAGACAAAAATACTCTTTTTGCGCCACGGTTAATTTGGGACACGACACCACTAGCTGAAGCAGTATATAAAACGCCAGGATTTTTCTTATCTTCGAAAATTACCTGACCTTTTTTGACAGTATCACCCACACGAACTCGCATCGTAGGGCGCATGCCAAAGAACTCTTCACCTAAAGTAGCGACCTGTTTGATGGACGGACCATCATGGATTACCTGCTGGGGAGCTCCTGCAATAGGAAGGTCCAGACCTTTTTTTATTGTAATCATATTCACTTGCACTGGTTAACGGAAAGAATTAGCCGTTAGGCTCGACAGTTGCTTGCTATTTTTATACGCGACAAACCATGTCAACAAACATCTAAAAACAAATGTTTAGAAACAATGGCTTGCTGCAATAGCGCTCAAATTTTTAGGGTGACATTTTGCTAACGCGTTTAACATTCAAACACGGAAAAAAAACATTACCCTAACTGGGGCGCAATTCTAGCACTATTCAAACGCTTTCTGAAATGGAAATTGATGTTTTCTCGTTAGACTTAAGTAATTTATGAGTCACGCGTTTATCAAAAATTAAATAGATGTGGACTAATGCTTAGGGTCTGTTGAGCTTTGTAGCTTGTTTTTACAGCGAGTTGTTTGTATTTTTTACAAGGCAGAGCCTATGTTGTGTAGCTGGCTACACCAATAGGCGATAACGCCGTAGAAATCTCAAACAAACGCTGTCCGAAGGATTCAACTACAGGCGCCCTGCGCTGCGTTATTCGTCTTTCACTTGGGATAACCAGGCCACAATCCTCATGCCTTGCTCAGAACACCTCTAATTGAACAAAATTCAAGAGAAAAAGCTCAACAGACCCCAATTTTAAAAAATAAATACTGCTCAAACACGTTAAATTTGCGACAATGGCGCCAAATTTTTAATGAGTTAGCGCACAATGAATACATTATTTAAAATCAATGGCCTTGAGCTATTACTCAATCGATTCCCTGTTTCAAACGATGCAAATCTTCAAGCTTGGGATGCCAGTGACGAATATGTGCTTTCACATGTTAACGATTTGGCGTTGCAAAGTGCCAATATCTTGTTGATTAATGATACGTTTGGCGCTCTAGCCTGTGCATTACACGCCCATAACCTGTATTGGCAGTCTGATTCTTATATAGGTCGCAGCGCGTGTCAGAAGAACTTAGAAGATAATCAGTTAACACCTAATATTAATTATCTAAACAGCCTTGAACAACCAACCAACGCGCTCGACTTAGTCCTAATTAAGTTGCCTAAAAGCACCGCGATGCTGGCGCATCAGTTGCAGCAATTACGTCAAGTGATTAATAAAGACACCATTGTTATTGGATTTGCTAAAGCGAAAGACGTGCATAATTCTGGCATAAAGTTATTTGAAAAATTCATTGGTGAAACGACCACCTCATTAGCCAAGAAGAAATCGCGTCTCATTTTCGCCAGCGTTAACAATGAGCAGACCTCAAGCGATGAAAACGCGCAGTTGGTGCAATGGCCATTAGCGAAACACAATTTCACCATCACCAACTACGCAGGTGTGTTTGCCAATACGCAACTCGATATTGGTGCTCAGCTAATGTTAGAAAATATTCCAACGGATTTAGATGATGCTTTTGTTATCGATCTAGGTTGCGGCAATGGCGTATTAGGTCTTAGCGTGGCGGCATTAAACGAAGATGCGAAAATACGATTTACAGACGAATCTTTTATGGCGATTGCTAGCGCTAAACTCAATGCTCAGAATAACTTTGAGCAACAGTCGCGCTTTGAATTCGATTGGCATGATTGTTTAAGTGATTATGACTACGACCAAGCCGATTTAATTATCTGCAACCCTCCTTTTCATCAGCTAAAAGCGGTGACCGATCATATCGCATGGCAAATGTTCAATGACGCGTACCGCACGCTTAAGCATGGTGGCAAGTTGCGTATCGTTGGCAACAGACACCTTGGCTATCACATTAAATTGCAACGTATTTTCGACAACTGTACCACCATTGATTCCAATGGTAAGTTTGTTATTTTAGAAGCGACTAAATACTAGGAATGTTGATGAACAAAAGCGTTATGCTGGCCTTAGGCCTTTTAATACTTGGCGGTTGTGCGCAATCACCAAGCACCTTTATTATTGCCCCGAGCCAAGCATTAGTCCCAACTGGGGCGCAAAGCACAAGCAGCATCACGCTTAAGGTCATTGATAATCGCCGCGCTAAGCACATATTAGAAATAAATCGCAGCGGTGATCCAGCGCAGTATGTTAATAGTACGGGTCAAGGTGACATTGTTTTATTGGACAGCCTACAACAACGTTTTGCTGAGCAAGGTTATGTGGTGAGCAACAACGGCGCAAATGCAATCACGGTGATTATCGACAATATGTTAATCACCGTCGCACAGCAAACGTTTTCCTACGCGACTAAAACCCAAGTAACCCTAACAATAAACGTTGAATCGAAAGAGCAAACATCAAATAACTCGAGTAATAAGAAACTGAGCAAAACATTTAGAAGTGCGGCTAGCAGTAATGGTCCGCTGGTCGCTGATATCGCAGTATTGGAAAGTGACTTTAATATACTGCTAGGCAAGCTACTCAAAAACATTAGCCAAGATCAACAAATACAGCAATACATTAAATAGGGATATAAAATGAAGCGTTATCTGTTAATCCTCATCACCATGTTTTCAACAAGTGTCTTCGCTGCCCAAAACGGTAGCGACATTCAACCAAACAATTATTACCCGCAAGTGTTGCTAGTCACCAGTTTGGGCAACATTATTGTCGAACTTGATCGTAAGCGTGCCCCAATTACCGTTAATAATTTTTTGTGGTTAACGAAAAACAAAGAATACAACAACACTATTTTTCACCGCGTCATTAAAGATTTTGTGGTTCAAGGCGGCGGTGTTACCCCAGATTTAAAACAAAAAGATGATGACAATACCATTGTTAATGAATCAGGTAACGGATTAAGCAACGATTACGGCACGATTGCCATGGCACGAGAAAATGAGCCACACAGTGCATCGCGTCAATTCTATTTCAATGTTAAAAGTGAAGGTAATGCGAATTTAAATCCCAAGCCTAGCAGATGGGGCTATACTGTATTTGGAGACGTTATTGAGGGCATGGATGTACTAAACAAAATCATGATGACTCCAACGGGTTATAACTCATCAAATGGCTGGCAAGACGTACCAATTACAAAAGTCTACTTGAAGAGCGCAACCATCATAGCGCAATGATAACAAACGGATAAGTTAATGATGTTGTTTGCTTAACGAGATTTGTTCTAGCCAAAACATATGGGTAATAATTTATGCGTTTGGTATCACTACAGAGAGAATTGTTTTGAGTATATATATCGTGACTCCACAAGTATTTGTCGAACAAAAAACACCACAATTAATCTATTTTATTAATCATTTTTTGACCCAATCGATATCTTTTCGTGAACTAGAAATTTTTGCGTGGGACATCCTTGAAGAATGGAATAATATTGAATGTGATAAGAAAAGTCAGCCAACTGATGATGAAAGTGTCTTTTGGCATTTATTGTATTTACTGCAATCGGAAAACGAACAAAGTTTGCTTAACGATTTCGACGTCAAAGAACAGGTCACTAAGTGCATTAACTACCTTAGTGAGGAAAGTAGCGACGTGCCAAATGGCTGCGTTGGTGTTCGTCCATAACCCAATAACAACAATGATAAATTAAAAAGCGGCGCCACGTTATCTACTGGCGCCGTTTTTTGATCAAACGTCTTACGCTTATCATGATCAATTTAACGTACGTCCTCACCGATAATCGGCATTAGGCGACCCAAAACAACAACAAGAATTATCGCGGGCACGCCCATAATCGCGGTCAAATAGAAAAAGTTTTCATAGCCCAACTCACTAGACATCGCACCAGAATAACCGGCGAGTATCTTTGGGAATAAGGTCATTAGTGAACTAAATATTGCATATTGCATTGCAGTGAAGGAAACGTTGGTCAAACTCGATAAATAGCCGATAAAGGACGCCATTGCAAGTCCGCCACTTAAGTTGTCCGCGGTTATAATAACTAATAACGTGAGCCCACTTTTATCCGTAGTAACCATGAATGCAAAGAGGATATTTGTTAGTGCCGATAAAACGGCTCCAATGAACAATGCCTTATAAACACCAAAACGAATAGCGATAGCCCCGCCAAGAAAGCCGCCAGCAATGGTTGCCAACAATCCGTAGGATTTAGAATAGGTCGCAATTTCAGTTTTACTAAAACCAAGGTCTGAGTAAAATACGTTAGCAATAACGCCCATAACGATGTCTGAGACCCGATAAAGCCCAATAAACAAAAGTAATAACCATGCCTTTTTGCCATATACATCAAAGAAACTTCTAATGGGTTCAACATAACCAACAATAAGCATCTCTCGTGGTACAGCCTTCAGTTTTATCAGCAACCAACCTGTAAACATCGCTCCGCTAATAGAAAATAACAATTGTAAAGTATTCGCGATAAAACCTGATAACACGTTATTATCACTAACATGGGCTGATAGCCAAGTATGAATATGCTGCACAATGGTACTTGTCTGAGTAAATAGAGCGATAAACACAACAATGCATATGGCAAAACAACCTAAAAACAGTAATACGTTTTGATTATTATCAAATACCGTAGTTTCTTTTCTTTTTACCTGCGGCTCTTCTATGCATAATGTCGTTGCAATACCGATCAACATCGTAAAGGCCATAATGATATAGGCGGTAGTCCATGCACCAGCAACATAATTATGATC
>JABSRV010000090.1:5433-13628 GCA_013214905.1 Psychrobium sp.
AACCAAGCGACAATATATAAAACGCCAGCACTGGCTGTTATCATCCCCACCCTATATCCTGCTATATATGCACTTGATAGCGTCGATTGCATATATCCCGATGCTGATTCAATTCGATATGCGTCAATAGCGGTATCTTGTGTCGCCGAAGAGAAACCCAACAGAATCGCGGCTACAGCCGTTAATACCAACGACTCGGTTGGTTCAGACATGGCCATTAAAAGGATGGAAATGACTACTGCAATTTGAGATACAAAAATCCAGCTTCGGCGCCGACCTAATAGCCGGTTTAGCTTGGGAAGCTTAAGGTTATCAACCAGCGGCGCCCACACAAATTTGAACGAATAGCTCAGCGCTGCCCAACTAAAGTAAGTAATCGTGCTACGCAAAACGTCAGCGTCTTTAAGCCAGAGGGATAAACTACTAAAAATTAGTAGCAATGGTAAACCCGCGGAAAAACCAAGCAGCAACATAACAACTACTTTTCGGTGAAACATTAACGCAATGGTCTGTTGCCAACTACGCTGGGCTTGGGTACTTGGCATAAATGGTGGCCTGTTACTAATTAAACTAGAGAGTTATACCATTCGCATTAAATAACTGATCACCTGTACTCGCTAAAATTACCAATAAGGCTACCCCGTCCTGCTCACGCTCCTTACCTACGACCTGTAGGCAAAGGCGTTGCTCTCAATCCCAATAGCCAGCTATTAGTCATTCGAGCGTCTCGCCTACAGGATGTAGGTGCTTATGTTCAGTCTGGAACAATGAACATGTGTTCTAGTCAATTTTATCGGCGCACAGCAAAATCACATCATTAATACGAATGATATTAGTCACGGAAGTTTTCGAATTGAAATGGTTGTTCAAAATCGCCTTCGCGAATAAGCGCCATAGCCGCTTGCAAGTCATCACGTTTCTTGCCGGTGATACGCAGTTTTTCGCCTTGAATAGCCGCTTGAACTTTGATCTTGCTGTTTTTTAGCTCTTTGACCAGCTTCTTTGCCACTAGCGCTTCAATGCCTTCTTTAAACTTAACATCTGAGGAAAACGTTTTGCCAGTGTGTGTTGGTTTTTCGTCAATTTCCATCGATTTAGTATCAACATTACGGCGCACCAAGTTAGCACGCAAGATGTCTAACATCTGATTTATCTGAAAATCATCTTCAGCTTTTAGGGTAACAACTTCACCTTTTAACTCAAAGCTAGCTTCTTTGCCGCGAAAATCGAATCTAGTAGAGAGTTCGCGAGTAGAGTTTTCAACAGCGTTGCGAACTTCGGGAAGTTTAATTTCAGAAACAACATCAAACGAGGGCATAACAAATATCCATTAATAAATTTGTTCTGATAGTAGCAGTTTTCGAGGAAAGTTTACTATCGCTTGACAATTATCTAGCAGTTATTTCAATTAAATAGTGACTATTTGCTGTTGCTGCATGCTTATATTGTATCCTTTACTGCAGATCCAGTGATAAGCGAGCGATGGTTGTTGCGCTAAAAAGGTTTTCACTTGGAACGTATCACTAACATAGGCCTTGATCCGCCACCTTTTTAAGGCGCTTTTAGGCAGTAACAATGCCTGATATTTCAACCCTTGGCTAATACAGTTTTTATGATATTGATAAAAAGCATCACAGGCTTCATCCGTCATTAAACACCAATGGCTCAGATCAGCATACATCGCCCAACGACCACTTAATTTTAAACTAATCACTTGGTTACAATCAACACAAAATTGTTTGGTGATAACTAAATCCCATTGTCGCCGCAAAATAACAACCAGTGCGTTATTTTTTGTCGTTATGTAATAGTGCCCGTTATCGATAGTCATAAGTATGTTATGGTGTCTCAGTTATTTTGACGGCGTAAATTGCTTGATATGCATGATTAATGACATCATTAATCATGCATACTTTCACTATAGTAGCTGATTAAAATTTATCCACCTCATATTAACTAAAGGTTCATCTTTGAAAGGAATTATTGGCTGGTTACTCAACGATCGTCGTTATGTAAAATTAGCCCTGAGTGGCGCATTTTTTGTTTGCTGTTATCTATTTTTTAGTCAACAAAACATTGCTGTTGATATAAACAATGCCGACAAATGGGCGCATATTATTGTTTTTTTCGGCTTGAGTTTTCTGTTGTTTTTCAGTACTAAATTGGCCCGTTATTGGCAAGTTCTTATTTTACTTGCCTATGGCGCGGGTGTTGAAGTGGTACAACATTTTATTAGCTATCGTTCAGGTGGTTTTGATGATGTATTGGCTGACGCCACAGGCATATTTTTATTTTATGGCCTAAGTTTAGCGCCTCTCCTATTTAATCGACGACGCAGCAGTGACAAATAAAAATATCCTTATTATTGGTAACGGCGCTATCGGTACGTTGTGGGCACACTATCTAACGCAAGCTGGTCATCATATTCACTTGATTAGTCGCCGCCAGTCATCTCAAACAATAGATCACACCTTGCTACAGCACGATGGTGAATTAGCGTTAAATCAACAATTTCGTATATTGGAACATCAATCAACATCGACATTGAACGCGCTGGCTAACATAGACCTTGTTTTGGTCACCACTAAAAGTTATCAAATAAAACCTGCGCTCGCGCCCTATATAAAGCAATTGCAACATTGCCCAATTATCTTACTTCATAATGGTATGGGCGCGATTGACACATTAGATCTTGCGTCACGCCAGCCTATTTTGCTGGCGACTACAAGCCACGGCGCATTAAGACAGGATGCACACACCACGTTGCATACAGGTCAGGGCAAAACAATGATTGGCATTGCACAAGGTATGAGTGAGCATGATGCTAAAATGATTACTGCGGTGTTAGAAAATGCCTTACCGCCAGTCACTTACTGCACCGACATCAATCAAGCCCTATGGCAAAAGCTGGCGATTAACTGCGCTATCAACGCATTAACCGCGATTAATAATTGTCGCAATGGCGAATTGGCCCAGCAACAATATCAGGCAACAATTAACGGCGTGCTAAGTGAGATAAGCCAATTAACACAGCGCTTAAATATTGCGTTAAATTATCAGCAGCTTCGCGACAGCGTCACCGAGGTTATTGCATTAACAGCAACTAACTTCTCATCAATGCAACAAGACATTAAGTACAAACGGCGCAGTGAAATAGAATACATTAACGGCTATGTGGTGAGACAAGCTAAAGCATTAAATTTAAAGACACCGTTCAATGAACAGCTTTATTTAGCGATTAAAGTGCTAGAGAGCCAGTTCAGTTAAAGGCGACGCTTGAAGTCTAAATAGCGAAATAAAATAAATACCGCATAAATAGTCAGGCAATTTAGCAAGGTCGGTACGACAACATAATAAAACCCTAACTGATGTATTACATCGCCACCTACCACAGCGGCTAGCGCAGTAGCTCCCCCTGGTGCATGCACGCAACGAAAAACAAGCATCGCAAAAAGAGAGAAAGCAACCGCACAACTGGCCCCAAGAAATGAATCTCCAAGCCATTGATAACAGAAAACACCAACGGTAGCTGACAATAAGTTACCAGCAAAAATTGGCCAAGGCCGTAACGCGATATCCGATGATGCGCTAAACAATAAAACGATTAACGCGCCCATCGACGGTAAAATAGCGCTAGCACCGCTTAAACCTGTCACAGAGTAGCTAACAAAATAAACAATAAAGATGCTGACGGCTGCGCCAATAGCGGGTATCAACTGCTCTTCAAGGCTGCATGTGATTAAGCTCTCTACATAGCTCAACCCCGCGTTAATTAACCGTTTCATGACTTGATATCTTATACGGCTAAATCTTCACTTGGCCCAAAGAACTCATAATGTATTTGCACCGCTGGAATGCCGATGCTTTGAGCAATTTTTAGCGCTGCTCGCATAAATGGTAATGGCCCTAGCAAGTAGAACTCAACGTCGCGATTATCCCCTAAAATTCCGGCGATGAGCTGCTCATTAATAAAACCAGTGGCATGAGGCTTACATTCTGGTTGAGGATCGCTATAAACATAACAAGATGAGACATGCTCATTCGCAAGGGATAACTGATCAACATGCGCTTTAAAGGCGTGCTGTTCACTATTGATAGCGGCGTGGATAAACCGTATTTCTCTGCCAGTATTAACCTGCGAGTTAAGCATGCTAATGGCTGGGGTGATACCAACACCGCCAGTCAGTAACACAAGTGGCTTGTCATTTTTAACTAATCTAAAATCACCAGCGGGATGAGACAGCTTCACCGTATTACCCACTTGTAAATTGTTATGCAAGTGATTTGAAACAACCCCCTGCGCTTCTCGCTTAACGCTGATCCGTAAATACCCTTGTCCCGACGCGTCTGACAAACTGTAATTACGACGAATTGGTTCACCGTTTACTTCGTCTAAAATAATCGTTAAAAATTGCCCTTCAATAAAATCTGGCAGTCCTTTCTCGTCTACCGGCTCAAAGTAAAATGACGTTATCACCGAGCTTTCATCCACACGCTTAACTAACTTGAACTCGCGTTCACCGCGCCAGCCACCTGGTTTGTTTTCATTTTCGGTATATATAGACTCTTCGGCGTTGATCAATATATTGGCCAACTGACCATAAGCTTTTTCCCACGCGTTCATAATATCGCTGGTCGCCGCATCGCCAAGTACAATCTTTATTGCTTGCAATAAACAACTGCCTACCGCGTCGTATTGCACCGGTAAGATGCCAAGTGCTACGTGCTTTTGCACAATTTTATTGACCGCATCGCTCAAATTCCCTAGCGCATCTATATTCGCACCATAGGCAATAACGGCATTAGCCAACGCTTTAGGCTGAGTCCCCTTGCCTTGGTTGGTTTGATTAAAATAAGGCACAACATCAGGATGCTGGGCGAACAACAGCGGGTAAAATATTTTGGTGATGTCATTGGCGTGAATTTTTAATACTGGCACGGTGGATTTAATAATTTTTACAATATTTGCATCTAACATAGTGCATTCCTTCAAGAGAACATTTGATATTGTTCAAGCTAGTACACTAATCGTGCCAACTATTTATTCCCTTGATACTTAACAATTAACTAAAAAAAACCCCCATCGATAGGTCAATTTGACCTAGAACAACATCTATGTCATTTCGACCTATTATAGGTTATTATGACCGACATGAATATTTCCCCATTTATAGACATTGTTGAAGATCTCAATCGCGATTTAAGCAAAGCCGCGCGTTATCAGCGTTTGGTATTGGCGATACAACGAGCGATCCCATGTAATGTTGTCGCGCTGCTTCAATTGAAAGGTGATCATTTGCTGCCAGTGGCAACTCTTGGTTTAACCGATGAAGCACTAGCGCGCCAATTTGTGATTGAAAAACATCCCCGCTTGGCGCATATATTAAGTAACTCGCAAATCACCCGTTTTGACAGTGATAGCGAGCTACCCGATCCCTACGACGGCTTAGTCAGTGGTCATGAAGAGCAGCTACAGGTTCACGACTGCATGGGCGCTGCAATTTTTATCAACGGCAACGTCTGGGGAGTATTAACCCTAGATGCGATGCAAGCTGGCAGTTTTAATGCGCTTGATCCCGTAGAAACACGAGCTTATATCGCCGCCGTTGCCGCTGTCATCAAGACCAGTCAACACATTGAAGCGCTTGAGGCTAAAGTGGAGCATAACCATCAGGTTGCTCAGCGATTACTTGAGACCGTTAGCCCCTCACAAATCATTGGTAAAAGTATCGCGATAAACGATATGTTAAACGAAATAAACACCGTTGCGCCAAGTAACTTATCGGTCTTAATCACCGGTGAAACAGGCGTTGGTAAAGAGCTGGTCGCCAAAAGCATCCACCAGCACTCAACACGAAAAAATAAACCCTTAGTGCAAATAAACTGTGCAGCCCTACCTGAAAATATTGTTGAAAGTGAATTATTTGGTCATGTTAAAGGGGCATTTTCTGGTGCCATTAATGGGCGCAGTGGACGCTTTGAATTGGCGGATGGTGGCACCTTATTTCTTGATGAAGTCGGTGAATTACCCTTGTCTGCGCAAGCCAAATTATTACGCGCGCTACAAAATGGTGAAATTCAGCGGGTCGGTAGTGACAACGTTATCACCGTTGATGTCAGAATAGTGGCAGCGACCAATCGTGATTTACAATTAGAGGTCAAAGAGGGACGCTTTCGCGCCGATCTTTATCATCGTTTAAGTGTTTACCCATTACACGTTCCTCCTCTGCGCGAACGCGCAAAAGATTACCTGTTACTCTCTGGTTACTTTCTAGAAAAAAGTCAGCATCAATTAGGGGTAGCAAAGTTACGCTTGCAACAAAGTGCGATTGAGCAATTATCACGTTATGACTGGCCGGGCAATGTCCGAGAATTAGAGCATCTATTAAGCCGCGCTGCGCTTAGAGCCATTAGCGAGCAAGGCAGACAAGCAAGTATTATTAGCATTGCCAGCGAACACCTTAATTTACAGCTAACTCAAAATCTAAGCGTCGAGCCAGCTTTGATTGATAATGATACATTAAGCATTAATGGTATTGCCACTGATATTGACCACAATATTGACCACAATATTGACCACAATATTGGCGAGAATATTGGCGAGAGAGGTCTGCGCGCCGCCACCGATGATTATCAGCGTAACATCATTAACGCGGCATTAAAGAAAGAACATGGTAATTTAGCCGCCACAGCGCGATTATTGCAACTTGATCGCAGCAATTTAATTCGCTCAATGCGCCGGTTGAATTTATGATTTCATCGTCTATTGATCGTTTAGTCGGCTAGTTTCTCAGCTAAAAAGTCAACCAACAACCTTATTTTAGGGGACAGGTGGCGATTATGCGGATAGACAGCCCAAATACCTTCTTCGGGCTCTCTATAATTATCTAATATAGAGACCAGTTCACCACTTTGTAAGTGCTGTTGCACATAATAATCAGGCAGTTGCACAATACCCAACCCCTTAAGTGCAGCGTCTACCAAGCCAAAACCACTGTTATAACGCAGCTTTCCTGTCACGCGAACGTTTTTGTCTCGACCAGACTCTCTAAAATGCCAATAATCTAGCGTGCCCAAAAGGCAGCTGTGTTTATTGAGTTCCGACAAAGAATGCGCAATGCCATGAATTTTTAAATAAGCTGGTGATGCGCAAACAAAATTAGTCCGCTTACCCAACTTTTTGGCCATCATCGACGAGTCGCCAAGTTTACCCAGACGAATGGCTAAATCGTAGCCTTCTTCGACTAAATCTACCCGTTGATTACTTAGGTATGCAGTAACTTCAACGTCGCTATACTTTTTCATGAAATCGTTTACTAATGGCAATATCTGTTGCTCACCATAAGTGACCGGAGCCGTTAACTTGATTTTACCTTGAGGTTTTGATTGCAAATTAGTAATGGCTCGCTCGGCGGCATCTAAGCCGTCAAGCACACTTCGACAATGTTGATAAAAAATTCGCCCTTCTTCGGTTAATGATACCTTGCGGGTTGTTCGGTAAAACAATTTTACGTTTAATCGTTTTTCCAACGCACTAACTTGCCTGCTAACTTGAGCGGTAGAGATGGCCATTTTTTTTGATGCTAGGGTAAAACTCTCATTTTCGGCAACATAAACAAACTCGCTCACACCTTCCCACTTCATATTAACGACCTAAGTATTTAAATTTTTTTCGCACATTCGATCCCGTTGCAATTATATGTATCCGTGACCAGTGCCCCACTCCATCTTACTCGCCAATAGAGAAATTATTCATTATAAAATACCTTATTATTACCACACAGTAAAAGTAAATTACTAACTTACTGTATTATCACCGCAATGAAAATACAGTAAACTAGCCTCAAATAAAAAGAGCAGTATATTGCTCGACACACCAATTATTTCTAACAACTGATAAGTGAGAATGAATATGTCAGATAAGTTTATAAAATCAAAAGCCGCCATTGCTTGGGGTCCAAACCAACCGCTATCTATCGAAGAAATCGATGTGATGCTGCCCCGCAAAGGTGAAGTATTAATAAAGGTTGTTGCGTCTGGCGTTTGTCATACCGATGCATTTACTTTGTCTGGTGATGATCCAGAAGGTATTTTTCCAGTAATTTTAGGTCACGAAGGCGGCGGCATCGTCGAGCAAATTGGTGAAGGAGTTACTAGCGGTAGAGTTGGGGAGCACGTTATCCCACTTTACACGC
>JABSRV010000091.1:0-5794 GCA_013214905.1 Psychrobium sp.
GTGGGAGTGGTGATTAATGACTCCTTAGTGCTCGTAGATTACATTAACACGCACTATCGTCATGGCAAGCTCACCTTACAGCAAGCCGTGTTGAACGCGGGTGTCGCTCGATTTAGACCGGTTATGTTGACATCGTTAACAACGTTCTTTGGTTTGTTGCCATTGTTATTTGAGAAATCCACTCAAGCGCAGTTCCTCATCCCAATGGCGGTATCACTGGCTTTCGGTATCATCTTTGCGACACTAATTACCTTAGTATTAGTGCCTATCAACTATGTGATGGTCGAAAGAACGCGACTTGCCTACCTTAAATTCATCAACTCTTAATAAATTTTAGCGTCGCTTTTCTCTAGCGACGCTTCATCCCATCTACCTAGACAGTTTGTTTTAGCGCACAGTTTGACGTAATTTCATGAATATTTACAAATCCCTAATGAAGCAAACCTAAAGCTAGTGTAAAATCGCTGTGCAATTAATGGTAGGTGAGCGTAGGAAGCTATGAAAGTCGTCGAATTTTTCAAACAAAAACAAATGGATTTCCAGCAGTCAAATGCTGAACTTAGAGCAATGCTAGAGCCGATGATTAAAGATTGGTCGCAACTTGTCAACGCCCGTTTTCAAAACACATTAAATAATCCTTGGATGTCATTGTTTAGTCCTGTAGAGGAAGAAAAGGTGTTTGCTGAGAAAGCCAAGAAACCTTTAGTGATGAGCGCGCAAACCCAAGAGATGTTTGACGAGCTACAGTCTCAATTGGGCTTAGAGAACTTTGTCGGTCAATGGCAA
This sequence comes from Psychrobium sp., assembly GCA_013214905.1. Taxonomy (GTDB): domain Bacteria; phylum Pseudomonadota; class Gammaproteobacteria; order Enterobacterales; family Psychrobiaceae; genus Psychrobium. The sequence continues at coordinate 787 of JABSRV010000091.1, forward strand.
CTCATTGATCAAGATTGCATTAATCAATTCGCCCAAGTGACTGGCGATAACCAATGGCTGCATACAGATGTCGAGCGGGCTGCCAAAGAGTCCCCTTTCAAAACCACTATTGCGCACGGGTTTCTGACCTTAGCAATGATCCCGACATTAACCGAATCGGTCAACCCCGACAGCAATTTATACCCTAAAGCTAAGATGGCGATTAACTACGGCTTAAATCGTGTGCGCTTCCCCTCACCTGTAAAATCGAATACCAGAGTGCGCGCGCGCAGTAAAATCATTACCATAGTGCCGATGAAACGCTCCATTGAGATAGTCAGTGAAGTCACCATAGAAATTGAGAATAGCAAACGTTTGGCTTGCGTTGCAGAGACAGTTTTACGTCTTTACTTTAATTAACCCTTAATAAAGTATGTTTTTAATTTTGTTTATCGGTAGATAACACTAGCAATGGCTGAAAATGCGTTGTAACTTTAATTTATACCCTTACATATACTGTGTTATCACGTTCAACATTGATAGTGAGCATGCCCTAATGCCCTGTAAGTTATGTCCGGGATTTATCAGATAATGGATTATCTATTTTTGAGAAAAATTAAATGACTAGCAAAAAAAATGCTCAACAAAATATACTGCGCTTTAGCTTAAGCGGACGTGGTAAGTACGGCATCAATGTCTTAAAGATCCGCGAAATAGTCCCTTTCAAAGAGCTCAATCAATTACCAGGCTCGAAACAAGGCGTTGCAGGATTGATCGAATTGCGTGGCAATAGTATTCAGGTTATCGATTTATCTGCGGTCATTGGCCAACCCGCATTATTAACCGGTGACGATCAAGAAGCATCAATCATCATCACCGAATTTAACCGCACCATGCAAGGCTTGTTAGTTAGACATGTCGACAAGATCGCAACTATTGACTGGGAAAGTGTCAAAAGCTTGCCATCAGCAACGGGTAACAGTCATTATTTGTCTGGTGTGATAAACATTGATAACCAAATTATTGGCATCATTGACGTTGAAAAAGTGTTGTATGAACTAACACCACAAATGAATTTTGAGCAACATGTTCATCAAGAAATAGCCTCGATCTCTGACAAAAGAATTTTAGCGATCGATGATTCTAGACTAGCTCGTTTGATGATTTCAAAAACACTAGATAGTATTGGTGTTGATTATATCATGGCGGCGTCGGGAGAAGATGCGTTAGAAATATTGGCCTCTGACGAGGTCAATATTGACATGATAATTTCAGATATCGAGATGCCGGTACTTGATGGTTACGCCTTGACTCGACAATTACGCAAGCTGCCTAAAACGAAGGATTGCTACATTCTATTGCACAGTTCGTTGTCTGGCAGTGCTTGTAAAACAATGTCAGAACAAAGTGGCGCCGATGCATTTTTAACAAAATTTGTTGATGACGATTTAGTTAAAGCGATTACTGTTGGCTTGGCAGTGGACTTAGTTGCTGACGTCGCCGTCGCGCAATAATTTATCTTGCCCCAAAGCACGGTGCTCTTCTTTGCGCGAAATTCATACGCATAAATGAGCACTTTCGACAACAAAATGGTGACAAAGGGCAAGACACCCAATAGTTACTTTTTCTTAAACGTAGGCACCGCTTTACCGCTAATCGCCCAGCCCATTAATGCAATCCAAGCTATCCACGACAGGCCTCCAGGCACGTTCGCAATGACAATAAGTTTCAATTGCTTAGGGTTTTTAAAAATAGCAATGATGCTCGGTAGAAAATAAATCACCAACAAAATTGGTATTGTAACCATTAGTTGTACGCTGCTAAAATTGGTAAAACTATCAACTATCTCATCAAAAAATTCCATTCTTTTTTCCTCTGCTATCATTAATTTCATGTAGTGTAATTGAAATAACTCGTTAAATATTAATAATATGATTATCGGTTAATGCAGCGGTTTAACGGTTAACAAGTATTGTTAATTGAGATAGAAAAAAGACTCGTATTTTCATAAAAAGCCACGTAGTATCGATAAGCATCTAGACGTCTAAACGTCTGACCTGTTAGTTAAGTACAGTTTTAGGATAATCAATCAATGAGCCAGTCACCGCAGCAGCAAAACGCACAACAGATCCGCGTGCAACTTGAAACCATCTTGGCTAATCGCATTATGATCCTTGATGGCGCGATGGGCACGATGATTCAAGCGCATGATTTTAGCGAAGAACAATTTCGCGGCGAGCAATTCAAAGACTGGCACACGTCGGTCAAAGGCAATAACGATATGCTGTCGTTAACTCAGCCTGATGCGATTAGTGAGATTCATCGCGCGTATTTTGCCGCTGGCGCTGACATTGTTGAAACCAATACCTTCAACTCAACCACGGTTGCCATGGCTGATTACGACATGGAGGCTCATTCTTATGACATTAACCTTGCCTCGGCGCGTTTAGCGCGTAAAGTTGCCGATGAATTTAGCCAACAAAACCCAGACAAACCCCGTTTTGTCGCTGGCGTATTAGGCCCAACCAATAGAACTTGCTCTATTTCACCCGATGTTAATGATCCCTCGTTTCGAAATATTACCTTCGATATGCTGGTCGAGGCATATACCGAATCGGCCACCGCACTGATTGAAGGCGGCGTACACATTTTAATGGTAGAAACCATTTTTGATACGCTAAATGCCAAAGCCTGCTTATTTGCTATTGAGACTTTATTTGAAGAGATTGGTTATAAATTACCTCTAATGATCTCGGGTACCATTACCGATGCGTCGGGTCGTACCCTAACGGGGCAAACCACCGAAGCCTTTTACAATTCATTGCGCCACGCCAATCCAATAAGCATTGGTTTAAACTGTGCATTGGGCCCAGATGAGTTGCGTCAATATGTTGAAGAGCTGTCCAGAATTTGTGAGTGCTACATTAGTGCTCATCCCAACGCTGGTCTGCCCAATGAATTTGGCGGTTACGATTTAGGCGCCCATGAAATGTCTTCTCATATCGATGAATGGGCGCAGAGTGGCTTTTTAAATATAGTGGGTGGTTGTTGCGGCACCACTCCGGCACACATTCAACAATTTAGTGACAAACTCTCAGCCTTGGCACCTAGAATTTTGCCTACGCTGCCAATTTATAGCCGCCTGGCCGGACTTGAGCCATACAATACCAACGAAGACTCGTTATTTACTAACGTAGGTGAGCGAACCAACGTTACAGGTTCTGCCCGATTCTTACGCCTTATCAAGGAAGGTGATTTTGCCACTGCCCTAGAAGTAGCCGCACATCAAGTAGAAGCTGGCGCGCAAATCATCGACATTAATATGGATGAGGGCATGCTTGACTCTAAAGAAGCCATGGTCAAGTTTTTAAACCTGATCGCGTCAGAGCCCGACATTTGCCGTGTGCCAATCATGATTGATTCGTCAAAATGGTCGGTTATAGAAGCAGGCCTTAAATGTGTGCAAGGTAAAAGCATCGTAAACTCGATTTCATTAAAAGAAGGCGAAGAAATTTTTATCGAGCAAGCCAAGTTAATCAAACGATATGGTGCTGCCACCATTGTAATGGCGTTCGATGAACAAGGTCAGGCTGATACCTATCAGCGTAAAATAGAAATTTGCAAACGTGCGTATGACGTATTAGTTAATAAGGTTAATTTCCCGCCGGAAGACATTATATTTGATCCCAATATTTTTGCTATTGCGACGGGCATCGACGAGCATAATAATTACGCGGTAGATTTTATCGAGGCCACTCGTTACATTAGAAAAAATCTGCCTTATGCTGGTGTGTCTGGTGGCGTATCTAATGTGTCTTTCTCTTTTCGTGGCAACAATCCGGTACGTGAAGCCATTCATGGCGTCTTTTTATATTATGCCATTAAAGAAGGCATGAACATGGGCATTGTAAATGCCGCGCAATTGGCTATTTTGGATGACATTCCTAACGACTTACGCGAGGCCGTTGAATATGTGGTCTTAAACAAAGGCGATGACGGCACCGAAAAATTACTGGAGGTTGCGCAGGAATATGTCGGCACAGGCACTAAATCGTCATCCAAAGGGCCCGATTTAACCTGGCGCGAGTTACCAGTCAAGGAACGTCTGGCGCATTCCTTGGTTAAAGGCATTAATCAGTTTATTGTTGAGGACACAGAAGAAGTACGCCAGTTGTGTGACCGCCCTATCGAAGTCATTGAAGGGCCGTTAATGGATGGCATGAACATTGTGGGCGATTTGTTTGGCGCCGGAAAAATGTTTTTACCACAAGTCGTTAAATCCGCTCGAGTCATGAAGCAGGCAGTCGCCTATTTAAACCCGTTTATAGAGGAAGACAAAGTAGAGAGCAGTTCCAATGGCAAAATAGTCATGGCCACTGTAAAAGGGGACGTGCATGACATTGGCAAGAATATCGTTGGCATCGTCTTGCAGTGTAATGGTTATGAAGTCTTTGATTTAGGCGTGATGGTCAGCGTTGAAGCCATCATGAAATGCGCCAAAGAACATAACGCTGATGTGATTGGTTTGTCAGGTCTCATCACCCCGAGTCTTGATGAGATGGTGCACAATGTTAAAGCCTTTACCCGAGAAGGATTTGATATTCCTGTGCTCATTGGCGGTGCTACCTGCTCTAAAATTCATACCGCTGTCAAAATTTCGCCGCATTACGCACCCGGTGCACTTTATGTCGCCGATGCATCACGCGCGGTGCCAATTGTAACCAAGTTAATCAATGCCAAGACACGCCAGAAATGTATCGATGAGCATTATGCAGAGTATGACGCGATGCGTATTAAACGCTTGGCACAAGGCCAGCGTAAAACCCTCATTAGCTTAAAGATGGCACGCGCCAACAAAAGCACCTCCGACTACAGCGATAATGCCCCGAGTAAACCAGCGGTGATGGGTAAACAGGTCTTTATGGATTATCCATTAGACAAGTTATTAGAGCGCATCGATTGGACGCCTTTTTTCCGATCGTGGGAATTGCATGGTAAGTTTCCTAACATTTTAACCGATAAAGTGGTC
>JABSRV010000091.1:5804-13415 GCA_013214905.1 Psychrobium sp.
GCGACTATCCTCTATAGCGATGCCCAAGACATGCTTAAAAAAATTATTAATGAAAAATGGCTAACCGCTCGCGCGGTCATTGGGCTTTACCCTGCCAATAGTGTTGAAGACGACATTGAAATCTATACTGATGAGACGCGCAGTAACGTATTCATGACCACCCATCACTTACGCCAACAACTCGAGCGTATCGGTAACAATAATTTCTGTTTGAGCGATTTCGTGGCGCCAAAAGAAAGCGGCGTTAGCGATTACATGGGCGGATTTGCAGTAACCGCAGGTATTGGCATTGATGAACATCTAGAGAGATTTGAAGCAGACCAAGAAGATTACAGTTCAATCATGCTTAAATCCCTAGCCGACAGACTCGCCGAAGCATTTGCCGAGCATATGCATGAAAGAGTGCGCAAAGAGTTTTGGGGCTACGCTAAAGACGAGCAACTTGATAATGACGCGTTAATTAAAGAAAAATACAAAGGTATTCGCCCTGCCCCTGGTTATCCAGCGTGTCCTGATCACACCGAAAAAGCACTGCTGTGGGACTTGTTGCAGCCGGATAAAGAAATTGGTTTAAACATCACCGAAAGTTTTGCGATGTTTCCAACAGCAGCAGTATCTGGTTGGTACTTTGCTAATCCGGAATCGCGTTACTTTGGTGTATCAGACATTAAACGCGATCAAGTTGATGATTACGCGAAGCGAAAAGGCATGAGTATTAGCGAAACAGAGCGCTGGTTATCCCCTATTTTAGGTTATGATCCCGAGTAATCAGTTCTAGTTGAATCACACAATACCGAACATCAATAACATAAAAAACGCCAGTTGTGCATCAAGCACTATTGGCGTTTTAATTGTTATTATATGGGGTGTTGTAAATAGGCTAAATTGAGCCACTTTGTAGGTTATAGATAATGAGCAGTTACACAATTATTTTTACACCCTCCTAAAAAAGCGTTATTGGGCAAATTCGTTTATCCGGAACTCAGGTTATATACATTTAGTGTCAATCTAACTCGTTACGAATGTAACCTTGAGCGACTAACGCCTTATATCTAATTAGCCATATGTGACAAAAATAGCGGCTGAAATTTAATAGAACAGGCACCAATCTTTGCGTGCTACCTATAGTGATATAAATTTTTAATCGTTTTCTAATTACAAATTAGCCTTGATGCAGATGGAATACAGCTAAAATTGGGGATATTGAGATTTAGGATCGAAGTGGCTTTAATGACAGAGAGCTTATATTAAAAAAAAATCCTGTCATGGACATCAGGTTTGGGTATTACTTTTTTATAATCGTTTTATTTACTCTATCAACAGTGTCTTTTTTAGCTTGCAAACAACGCTCTCGAACTAACTCATGAAACTGATCGCAATTTACAGCAGGGATCTCGCCTTCAAGTAACGCAGAAGTATTATTGTATAATGCATCTATTGTTTTATTGCCTGTATTGATACTGCTACAACCTACGACCATTAAAACCAATATAATTATTATTGAGCATTTTTTCATTTTTCGAATCCTTCTAGCGTTTATTTAATTGTTGATTAGCCCCAATCTGATGTAAGACAAGCGTCTGCATTCTTAATGACTCATTTTAACAATAATAATATGGTTCATCAATATCATAGCATTATCGTACAACAAATTTCCGCTGATAAATTTGCTAATAATCGTTTTTTTGTCTATATAACTAATACTCCAAATTGGGCTCAAAGTTCAAACGAGAGAACGGCAACACTTGAAAGCAACCACCACTAAGGTGTGGTTATTTTATATTTACTAATACCATAGTGCTAACGTGGAATCTCGATGTTCAAATATAATGGCTTTAACTTAATAGAGTTAACCGTAACGCTTAGCGTATTGGCGATATTAATGGTGTCTGGACTGCCAAGTCTCAGTCAGTTATATAAAGACAACAGTCTGATTAGTGCAAGCAATAAAATTAATAACTTCACAGCTTATGCCCGCAGCGAAGCGAGTAAATTAGGCCAGCAGCTAATAGTCTGTAAAAGTGCAAACGACAGCTCTTTCTCCTCCACAGGGCGGCACTTAATCGTGATAAAGGATCTCAATAACAACAACCAATTCGATCTTAATGAGCCACTCTTGCAAGCGACTCAAATTAGCGATGGAGAAAAAGACATTCATATTTATTTTCAATCATTTTCTAACCAGGTTATTAGTTTTAATGCACAAGGCCTACCATTAGAATCCGGGCATATAGAGATTTGCGATCAACGCGGAAAAAGCTCAGCTAAAGCTATCAATATTAATTTAAGTGGCCAATTTAGGTGCTTTACAAGCAATGAACGCAGCGAAGTATCGTGCAGCTAAATCAGGCACCAGTTTCTTTAGCCTCGCAAAGTGGCTTTACATTATTAGAAGTGATGGTAGCCACCTTTATCTTAGCAATTGGCCTGCTAGGTATAGCCGGTTTACATGTCGTTTCACTAGAGAATACCAACGGCGCCTATTTACGTTCACAGGCCCTTATGCTTAGCCAGGATATCGTAGAGCGCATGCGCAGCAACCCTCAACAAGTTGCTGCTGGCGCTTTTAATCAGCTCAATAGCAATGATATTGATACGACAATCGATAAAAGTTGCCTGAGTGCAACCACTGGATGTAGCTATCAACAACTTGCTACCATCGATATAGCTCAGTGGGCACAATCAATAAAAACGACTAACCAAAGCAACGTTAAGCAATTATTGCCAAATGCGGTTGCTACCGTCACTAAAAATAGTAACGGCATTAATTTTTTCGATATTAAAATAGAGTGGCAAACCAAACGGTGGCTACATGACGAGGATGGCGAGCAAGCATTTAAGCGAGTTAATGCAAAAGCAAGTTATCAAGTGCAAGTGGTCATTAACTAGGAGCACCAATGAATCGGCAATCCCCCATATATAACACGCAACTTGGCTTTAGTTTAGTCGAGCTTTTGGTCGCCTTGCTTATTGGTTCTACAGTGATTGCGGGGGTATTCTCATTGTATGTTAGCACCAAGGCTACGCAACAATTTAGCGCCGATAATTCTCGAATTCAAGAGTCGGGAAGGTTTGCAATGGCTTACCTTAAACGTGACATTCGCATGATTAATTATCGAGGTTGTGCCAGCGTTGCTAGTCCCAATGTTGCTATTCAAGCCAAAAACATGCCCAATAATTTTAATGCGCAAGCACAGGATGTTGTTGGTTTTGAAATTACCAAAGATTGGGCAAACGACACTATTTATGCGAACGCTACTGGTATCATAAGCAAAATAAAATCAGGTAGTGATGCATTTGGTATTTCCCGTATGGCTAGCACTAATCATCAATTGATCGCTAACATGACTAGCGACAATGCCAACATTCAAATTAGTACCCAGTCAGGTGCAAAGTTTAAAAAATCTCAATTGGTTGTGATTTCAGATTGTCGCAGCGCCGACATTTTCCGGATTAGCAATACACCAAATATCGATGGAGATAAGATGACGTTAACCCATGCGGCCGACATCAATATTAGTAACAGATTAAGTAAAATATATTTGGCCGATGCCAACATCGCGCATTACCAATCTTTCTTTTATTTTATTGGTGATACCAGTCGACTAAATAGCCAAGGCAAGAAAATATATGCGCTATATCAGGCAAGCAATAATTTTGACGGCCTTACCCCAAGTTTTCACGTCGAAGAGTTAATTGAAGGGGTTGAAAACATGCAGCTTTTATACGGTGAAAGATTAGCCAATGGTAATACTCGCTACCTTAAGGCAAGTGACGTCACTGACATGAACGCTGTCGTTGTGATGCAATTAGGGGTATTAATTACCAGTGTTGACAATGTCAGGAAATCGCTTGATAGCAATACCTACTCTCTTCCCGGCATCGATATTGGTGTGACCGGAGTGATAACCCATGCACAAGATTATCGATTACGCCACACTTTCTCGGGCACGGTGCAGGTTAGAAACCGGAGCATCATGCCATGAAACTCCAACCCTTGAAAGTGCATGCTATGAAATGTGGTGTAAAACGTCAAAACGGCGCGGTATTAGTGATGTGTCTTGTTTTATTGCTGGTCATTACCTTAATTGCTATTGCCGGCCTTAGCGGCGCTAGCGATCAAGTGCGCATGGTTAACAATGCCCAACAAATAAATACCACATTTCAAACAGCCGACAGCGCGATGAGTCAGGCTATTACCCTTATCGATGGTCAGCCGTTAGGAGGCATTGAAGGTAACAGCCAAATTTTAGCTGCTGTTATAGACGCTGGCATCAATGTGCCCGTTGTTATCAATTCAGAGCAATTAAGCGACGACAGCATTAGCGTCTATGTGACTTATACCCATCAAAAAAATAGCGCGTTGATGACAGGGGTATCACTAAACGCTGACGAGAATACAACGCTAATTTCACGCCAGCAATTTATCATACAAGGCAGCGCGATTATAGAATCATCGGGGGCCCACTCAACGCTACGCAAAGGGATCAGTTATGAATAAATCATTCAACAAGCTTTATTGCCTTTTGCTTGGTTGCGCTATTCCTTGGCTTGGACTACCCAACGCCTACAGCGATGACACTGAAATATTTTACAACGCTAAGACGTTAACACCTAAAGTGATGATGATTTTAGATACCTCATTATCAATGTCTATTCATGTCAAAGGTGGTGAAAGTCGTCTGACTCAAATGAAACGCGCGATGAGTGATTTCATTCGACAATCAGACGGTATTCAAATTGGTTTAATGCGGATGAATCAACGAAGCGGCGCCGTTATTTACCCCATCACCGACCTTAACACCACCATCACTGAAATCCTTGGCGCCATCAACCGTCCGATCACTGTCAATAAAAATAATGCTTATGAGCAACATAATGGCCAAGTTATCATTAACTACGCAGATACCAACAGCGGTGAACTATCTTTAGTGGCAAGTCAACGTATCACCTTGCGATTTGAAAACATTTCTATCCCACAAGGACAAGTCATTCATAAGGCTAGTTTGGAGTTTTTCCCAAAGTCCTTTTGCACCAAATGGCTTCAGAATAACAACGGGGAATACCGGACCCAAAAAGTCCCCTGTCCAAATATCCCACTACAAATTAACGGTGAAAAAACAGCAGATTCAAGCCCTTTCAGCGCCGTTGAACATCAATTATCTCAGCGCTCATTAACCAATAATACGCAGGCTATTAGCATCAACAATTGGGGGGTTAGTGATGGTTCAAAATTGCTGCTGCCAAAGGTTATCACCATTAAGAATCTAGCGGGTATCGTGCAAGAAATTGTTGAGCAAAACGATTGGAAAAACGGTAATGCGTTAAGCCTAATCATTAACAGCGCGAGCGTGCAGCAAGTATTTGACAATAATGACATCACTAATGATGTTGGCATTCACAGTGCGCTATCACGTTACAGTCCAACATTATTTATAGAGTTCGCGCCCTATACTCGCACTATTAGCAGCAAAGAAAAGATGATTGAAGAGTTAGACAATCAAAAGCTCACTTCTCATACGCCCATTGTGCCCGCATTATTTGAAGCGACAAAATATCTGCAAGGCGCACTGATAAACAGTCAATATACGCCGCTACTGTCATTAACACGAAGTGCCAATGAGCGAATAGACAAAGACAAAGTACATGAGCGAGTGCCTTACGCGAGCAGTTATAAAAACGGCGCTGTATTGTTTCCAGCCAACTGCCATCTTGGCAACTTAAACTCTGCTTTATGCAAAAATATGGCGATTAACTCGCTTAGTACCCAGCAAGCGCCCACTTATATATCACCGCTTAATGACTCGTGCAGTGATGACGAGGCCAGCATTGTATTACTCACCGACGGCGAGGCGCATCATAAAGACAATGCATTTAATAGCGGTCAGTGGTGGCGAGAAATGACCTTAGAAATTGCCCAGCTGACCAATGATAACGGTGCAGCCTGCATCAATAACAGTAATGACAATACCCCAGGTAACGCACAAACATGTGGCGTTGAATTGGCGAAAAAATTAGGCCAAGGCATTAGTGTCAACGGCCTACAAGACAAGCAAAAAGTGAGCCTTTACACCATCGGATTTAACAATAATGATGCCTGGTTAACTACATTGGCAGGTCAAGGCGAGGATAATGCACAGGCGCAGTCTCGTTATAGTACGGCAACAAATGCCAGCGAATTATTGCAAGTATTTAACAAAATAAAAAGGGATATGCTCAACGGGGCTGCGACTTTTTCAAATAGCGCAGCGTCGGTTAATACCAGCAATCGATTAAGCCATAACGATACCTTATTTTTTTCGCTATTTCAGCCCAATGAGCAAAGCTCATGGCCGGGCAATCTAAAACGTTATCGCCTCAAATCCAGTGGCGAGGTGGTCGATATTAACGGCAATATAGCGATAAACAAAAGCAGCGGACAGTTTATAGATAACGCACAAAGTTGGTGGAGTGCTAGCGCCGACGGCTCAGTGGTCACCAATGGCGGCGCGGCGTCAAGACTGCAACAGCATTCACGGAAAATATACCTCAGCAATGACTCAATGACCCTGACAAAGCTTGATCAAACAAGTAAAAGCAATGTCGCCAGTGAGTTTTCCAACGCTGATTTTTCAGCGCCTGATACCGCCGCTAAAATTGAGCTGATTGATTGGATGCTGGCCAATAAAAGCATTACGGATCCGCTGCACTCAACACCCACTGAAATTACCTATACCGGCAGTTCAGTGGTGTTTTTTGGCGACAATCAAGGCTATATCCATGCGATTGATTCATCGACGGGCAACGAATTATGGGCGTTCATGCCAAAAGAGCTATTAAAGAATCAGCGACAAGTCAGCACTAATATCATGTCTAAAAACCATATTTACGGCATGGATGGCGAAATGGTCAAGTGGCAACAAGATAATGGAAACTACTATCTTTATAGTGGCATGCGCCGCGGTGGCAAGAGCTATTACGCGCTAGATGTTAGCAACCGGTTAGTACCAAAACTGCAATGGGTAATCAATGCGAAAACGGCAGGGTTTTCAAGCCTAGGTCAGACCTGGTCAAAGCCAATAAAGACTAAATTACTTATTGGCGGTAACGCCAAAGATGTGCTTATTTTCGGTGGCGGATATGATCCCATACAAGACAACGTCAATACACGAACCAGCGGCACCATTGGTGACAGTGTTTATATTGTTGACGCGAGCACAGGCAGCCTCATTTGGTCTAAAACAGGCATGGGCTACTCTATCCCCTCTGATATCAAGGCGATTGATCTCAATAATGATGGCAATGTTGACCAACTATATGTTGGTGATATGGGTGGGCAAGTTTGGCGCTTTGACGTCAAAGATAGTTCATCGAGCAATTCGGTCAATATTAGCGCCGCGATCATTGCTAATTTAAGTGACGATAACAGCAGTGGTAATCGCCGATTTTATCATGCGCCAGACGTTTCTGTCTTTAACGATAATGGCGCATTAAAGCTAGCGATTGCCATCGGTTCAGGTTATCGCGCCCATCCAAACAGCACCGCAGTACAAGACGCTTTCTTTGTTATCAAGCAGCCAATTGAACTGCCTAATAATAGCTCAAAGATACTAACAATGGCTGATTTATATG
>JABSRV010000092.1 GCA_013214905.1 Psychrobium sp.
ACATATATTGCAATTGGTATTAAGGACCGACAATAGCCAATAAAATACCCGCGGCAACCGCTGAGCCTAACACACCGGCTACGTTAGGCCCCATGGCATGCATCAGTAAGAAATTATGCGGGTTAGCCTCTAAACCAACCTTGTTAGCGACCCTTGCTGCCATTGGCACGGCAGAAACGCCTGCGGCGCCAATAAGTGGATTAATAGGGGTTTTAGAGAATCTATTCATGACTTTCGCCATTATCACACCAGAAGCAGTGCCAATACTAAATGCGATAGCGCCCAGCGCTAAAATCCCTAACGTTTCTACAGTCAGAAATTTCTCAGCAGACAGCTTAGAGCCGACAGCCAAACCAAGAAAAATAGTAACGATATTAATCAATTCGTTTTGGGCTGTATTGCTTAAGCGGTCAACTACACCTGATTCACGCATTAAATTACCTAAGCAAAACATACCTACCAGCGGTGTCGCTGCTGGCAAAAACAATACAGTTAACATCAGTACTATTAATGGGAACAAGATTTTTTCTTTCTTGGACACGGGGCGTAGTTGCTCCATCACAATACAACGCTCTTTATGTGTGGTTAATGCTTTCATGATTGGTGGCTGAATTAACGGTACTAATGCCATGTATGAATATGCCGCGACCGCAATGGCACCAAGTAGATCTGGCGCTAACCTAGAGGCTAAAAAAATAGCCGTTGGCCCATCGGCACCACCAATAATGGCGATTGCTGAAGCATCTTGTAAGGAGAATTCAAAACCCGGCACCAAGTTAAGTGCAATAGCACCAAACAAGGTGGCAAAAATACCAAACTGAGCTGACGCCCCCAAAAATAACATTTTAGGATTTGAGATTAACGCGCCAAAATCGGTCATCGCCCCCACGCCCATAAAGATAAGTAATGGGAAAACACCCGTCTCAATACCAATATGATAGATGTACCATAAAATGCCCCCCTCATCGGTAAAACCTGCCATTGGTATATTTGCCAAAATGGCACCAAAACCGATAGGTAACAATAATAAAGGTTCATAACCGCGAGCAATAGCCAAATACAACAACCCTAAACCCACCGCCATCATAACCACTTGGCCGGGCTCAAAGTTAGCTAACCCAGTGTCTTGCCATAGCTTTAATAATCCGTCCATACTAGCCCCCTATTATCAGCAATTGTTCACCAACGGTAACCGCATCGCCTTCTTTGGTAATGACTTGAACCACCGTACCGCCATTGACCGTACGCACTTCTGTTTCCATTTTCATTGCTTCAAGAATAATGACCACTTCACCGGCGACAACTTGCTGCCCTGGTTGAACTAATACTTTAAAGATATTCCCTGAAAGCGGTGCGAGCAATGGCTCACCGGTAGCTGGATCCGCCATTTGGGCAGCAGCAACAACGCCGCCCTGCACTGGGGTAATGCCACCAATTTCGCCGCTGGCGGCAACATCTACCTGATACACTTGGCCGTTAACAGATACGCTGTAACGTTCATTGCTAGCAGATGCTGTTGTCGGGACAGTACCAGCCTCAATAACCTCGGTTTCTTTGCCGGGGTGAGGTTCAAACGCTGACGGGTTATCACGGTTTTCTAAAAACTTTAGCCCTATTTGTGGAAATAATGCATAGGTTAATACGTCATCATCAATTTCTTTCGATAATGTAATATTTTTATCGTTAGCTATTTCGATAAGTTCAGCTTTTAGCTTGTCGAATTCATCGTCAATTAAATCGGCAGGTCGACAGGTAATCATTTCTTTGCCGTTTAGGACTTTTTGCTGTAATTCACGGTTGACTGGCGCAGCTGTCGCGCCGTATTCGCCCTTTAAAACACCCGCTGTTTCTTTGGTAATGCTTTTATATCGTTCGCCAGTTAATACGTTTAACACCGCTTGCGTACCTACAATTTGCGAGGTCGGTGTGACTAACGGTATAAAACCAAGATCTTCGCGCACTTTAGGGATCTCTAACAGCACTTCATCCATCCGGTCGCCAGCGCCCTGCTCTTTAAGCTGACTTTCCATGTTCGTTAACATGCCACCTGGTACTTGTGCCAATAAGATACGCCCATCAACGCCGCGCAAGCTACCTTCAAATTTTGCATATTTTTTACGGACAACGCGAAAATAAGCAGCAATCTCTTCCAACAACACCAAATCTAATTTGGTATCAAACTCACTGCCTTGGGTCATCGCTACGACGGTTTCAGTAGCGGTATGACCATAAGTAGAACTCATCGAAGAACAGGCTGTATCTAAATTATCGATACCCGCTTCTATCGCTTTTTGATAGGTAGCTGTCGATAAACCCGTCGTTGCATGACAATGCATGGCTATTGGCAAGTCGACAGTCTCTTTTAGTCTGGTAATTAATTCAAAGGCTTCAAAAGGTCTTAGCAATCCAGCCATGTCTTTAATACAAATGGAGTTTGAACCCATGTCTTCAAGGCGCTTGGCCATATCAAGCCATGTCTGAAGATTATGCACTGGACTAATCGTATAAGAGATAGTCCCCTGTGCATGCGCGCCTACATCTACTACCGACTTAATCGCCGTTTGCAAATTACGTACATCATTCATGGCATCAAAGACGCGAAAAACATCGACGCCATTGGTATGAGCACGCTCCACAAACTTTGTCACTACATCATCGGCATAATGGCGATAGCCTAAAAGGTTTTGCCCACGTAACAACATTTGTTGCGGCGTATTTGGCATTGCTTTTTTAAGTTCCCGAATGCGATGCCATGGATCTTCACCAAGATAGCGAATACAAGAATCAAACGTTGCGCCGCCCCAAGTTTCTAGAGACCAAAAACCAACTTTGTCGAGTTTGTCAGCAATTGGCAACATATCCTCTAAGCGAAAGCGAGTTGCCAACAGTGACTGATGAGCATCTCTTAAAACCACATCGGTTAGACCAAGACGTCTAGACATAAAAACTCCTAATATTATTGCTCACGAACTAATTGCGTGACTGGCGATATTTGTGAACTGCGGCTGAAATAGCGGCAACTACATCAGGTTCTACCTGACTAACTACATTGCTTGGTTTATTGCGTGGCACGACAACATCTTCGGGACAATATTTAGCCATGATCTTAATGGCAATTATCAGTAACCCGAGAAAACTAAAGACGCATACCATGCCTAATAGCATGAGATTTGCCGCAATAGCCAAATCGTGAGAAATATCCATAACATAACCTTTATTGAGGTAATTTATTTTTAATAATTAAAACAACCATATGAATTTTAATAGCCAAAAAGTAAATTTAAAACCAACTTCACTGCATAAAAACTCAAAAACCGCATAATCAAGTGTGATTTAACAAATATTAAACTTTTGAAAAACATTCGATATTGAAGTTATACCTAGCCTTTTTATAAGAATCAAGAACAATTGGTCTGACAACTTAACCAGAAAGAATAAGCTAAAAAAACGCACAGCAACAAATCTAACTGTTAATTATCAATCGATTAACAACATATCAAGCAAGGTTTTAATTTCAATTTTAATTTTAAGCACTGAATTGAAATACCAAAAATTTATGCTTTTGTTAGGCCAATTAATTGACGTTAAGGTAAGGTTAAATAAATACCGTAATAACCAACAAAAATGTAACATTTTTACATTTTTATTATTTTCAATAAAATCAGACAGATAAATTACTAAGTATCGAATTGCCCCTCTAACTCAAAGACATCTTTTAGCATACAAAAAAACGAAAAAGTTGACGTGGACGTCAAGTAAGCGTGTAGCAGTATTTCTGCACTAATTGAGTATCTTCTTTTAAAATCTGCTTATATAGCAAAATAAAAAGACTAACAAAGCGTCATTAGGCCATATAGCACGTACTTTACTCATAAATAGACCAGACAAAGATAAGGCGGTGTTATACGCGACGCTAATGTAGGTGAATAAACAGCGCATAGATAAGCAATTATGCGTCATTTTTTATAAGGAACGGACATTAGATCCTACAAATTGTACTAATGGATAAACTCTTTTGTTGTGAGGTAAACAGATTACAACGAGGTATATACTTCATATGAAGTTATTTTACAAAGAAAATAAATAACGTAGCAATCATCCCTTATATCAATGAAAATGAATACATCATTACTGTAATTGGTTTCATATCAAATTTTACTAAATTTATGACTTGTTATACGTGGAGAGAAATAATTTTAGCAAGACGCTCGATGAAGTAATAGCTAGCTGTGACTGTTGAGAACAACACAGGTCAATTGATTTTATCAAGGTCTAGTGAGCAGTTAATTAACGTAATTGATATAATAGCAAGTGACTAAGAAAGACGATGAAGGTTGGTTCAAATTGTTTTATGTGGGCAACAAACGCTAAACATAATAGGCAGCATGATAATCGATTATTGGTATTGGTATTGGTATTGCACAAAAATAATAAGAGGATGATGATGAAATAATAGGTATTACGTTGGAATGGTTTAATCAGGAAGATTTTATAATTGACACTTTAAAAAATGGTGCGCATGGAAGGAGTCGAACCTCCGACCGCCTGGTTCGTAGCCAGGAACTCTATCCAGCTGAGCTACATGCGCGTTATACTTTACAACTTATCAAAACTAATAAATGGCGGAGAAGGAGGGATTCGAACCCTCGATGGGATTTAACACCCATACTCCCTTAGCAGGGGAGCGCCTTCGGCCACTCGGCCACCTCTCCGTTGACGCTGCATATTATAGACCTACGAAAAAATGTCAACAATAAACCTGCTCAACTGCTTGTAAAGCAAACAATTTGAGTTTTTTGGTGCATTAAAAATACAATTTCAGTAAATCGTTTATGAAGTGAGCAGTGTATTTGGCATGTGAAGTAAATGGCATGTCAGTTTAGTCTTGTCGGTGATAGTAATAATTAGCGTTAGTCATATTTAGTACTTAATGTGGTTACATTGAAATTTTTGTGTCGTACTTGAGGTCTTTTAGTTTTTAGAACTCATCTAATACCAATTGTACACTTCATTAATACGATTGATATAAACCACAGAACCACTCACTTTAAGACAGTTTATGTTTTACTTTTTTACCCGTACCACGGTACAAGCTCGGTTAGTTATTGGATTTGGGATTGTTGTTGTCATGATGATACTCATAACAATAATTGGAATAAATAGCGTCAGCACCATTGATAATACTATGATAATTGTCACCGATACTAATTCCGTTAAACAGCGATATGCCATTAATTTACGAGGCAGTGTGCATGATAGATCTGTTGCTATTCGTGATGTTGTGTTAATTAAAAATGATTACGATCTACAAGAAACACTTGAAGATATTGAGCGATTATCTATTTTTTATAACGATTCTAGGGTGCCGCTTGATAAATTGATGATTAGCGCAAGCGCCAACGAAATAAGAATCTTAAATGGCATTAAAAATGTATAACGTAAAACAATGCCTTTAATCAACAAGGTGATATCAGCAATATCTCGAGGAGAACGCGAAAATGCGCAAAGGATATTACTCGAATCTGTAAGACCAGCATTTACACAATGGTTGGCAAGCATTAATGAGTTTATTGACTATCAATAGCTTGAAAACAAAAAAGCGGCTAAGTTAGTCAGAGATATTGCAGAAAGCTTTGCTGGCATCATGCTGATTTTAATTGCTATCGCATTTACCATTAGCGGTTTTATTGTTTATCGTATTACCACAGGAATAAAGGTTTCTCTTGATGGTGAACCAAGAGATGTGGCTGCGCTGCTTTCTAAAGTAGCACAAGGAGATCTTACCCAAGAGATAGAAGCAAACCATGAGAATAGTGTGTTGTACTCATTGAAGAAAACGAAAAACCAATTACGCTCAACGGTGAATAATATTGCCGACGCATCGAAAGACATTAATGTGAAAATCGATATTGTGTCTCATGGATCATCCGAAGTTTTGTCTTTGGTGCAACAACAAAGACAATCCACCACACAAGCGACCAAAAGTTTAGATCATATGCTAGAAAAGATCTACGCGGTGTCAGAAATATTGGTGCAAACAGAACAAAATTCTATCGAGACATTAGACTCGTGCACTTCTGGCAGTCAATCCGTTAATGCAACGGCCGCTGAAATAAAAATGGTATTAGAAACCTTCAGCAGCGCGCTCGAAAGGCTGCAAAAACTTGAACAAAGAACTAAAGACATTAGCGGTATTACCTCTGTTATCAGTGGTATTTCAGATCAAACGAATTTATTGGCATTAAATGCAGCAATAGAACCAGCACGAGCGGGCGAGTCAGGACGGTAGTGGCCGATGAAGTGCGCACGTTAGCGCAGCGCTCAGGGCAAGCCACCACAGAAATTGAATCATTGTTGTCTGAAATAACCAGAGAAACGGCCGACTCGGTGATAGCAATGGAGTCAACATTACCGAAAATTGAGAAAGGACTTGCGTTAGGTGTTAATTCGGTTGAGCTGTTAAAAGAGATTGAAACTAACACTAACAATTCACTGCTTAATATTCAACAGGTGGTTAGTGCGTTAAATAAGCAAATTATCGCGATAGACGAATTAGCGAGCAATTTTAAAAATACAATTGCCTATTTAAAAACCTAAATATAGGCAAGGTGACTAGCTGTCAGTGGATGAATTATGCAAAGTCCTGTTTTCATCGGCAGCTTGCTGCCACTGCGCTTCAAATCCATGATTTAACATAAAATTATAAACAATATTAAATAGTTGGAACATCTTTTTATCGACATCAATGATGCCTATGACGGCTATATTGTTTTCTGCATCAATATTGGCAATATCAACCAAGCGCTGAAATTTTTGACACAACAGCAAGGCTAATTCGTTATTTTCACAGGCTACTTTACCTTGCACAAATTGACCCAATTGTTGGTGGTCTAATATCGCAAGGTAGTGCTGAGTCAATTGCAGAAATTCAGGATTGCTTTTAGGCAACTGCAACGTGTTTTGTGACATATATATATAAATCCTTTTTTTAATAACGAGATGCTAGGCGTTACGTTACCATCTCGTGGGTAGTGTTTACCACATTAAATCATCTGGAATTTGGAAGTCAGCATATGGATCTTCTTCATCGACGGCTACTGGTTGATTATCATTCATTAATAATAAGTAACGGGCGTCAACTGACGCGATGATTTCGGCTGCTTTAGTAGGCACTAAATAAACAGCATCTTCAAAGGCACAAATACAAATGCGTCCTTTGACTAGCGCATTGTGGTTCACTTCATTTAAATATAACTTCTTCACTTTATTGTCTAGTACGTAGTTATATTCAAGCTCTCCGGCAAAATCTTTAACATGCAATTGCATAATCATTTGCTTTACTTTGCCTTGCTCAGACTTTTTATCACTCTCGAGTTTAATCGTTAAGTTTTTTGCAGCGTCTATTTCTGCTTGTTGAGTTTTCTTGCTGTTGATCTCGTCTTGCAGCGTTGTATCGGCCTGTGTTTGATTCTTTCGGATAGCTTTATTTTTTTTACGTTTTTCGCTGCGAATGTTTTTCGCGCTTTGCTTATTCGCTAAACCGGCTTTAAGTAACTGCTCTTGTAATGATGCCATGGGGATCTTTTTGTGGGTATTGTCTTGCTGAGTATCATAACAACGGCTCAGCTAAAAACCTAGCGACCTTTTAGCTGTTGGCAGTCTATTTTTGTGTTGGTTGCGCCGCTTGATATAACTGATGCTTGATCAGGTAGTCGTTAACGTTTTGCGGCAACAAAAATTGACAACTTTTACCTTGTTGACGCAACTGGCGGATCTCACTGGACGATATGGATAAAGGGTGCGCTTCATGGATAAAGATATGGCCAGCCAAACTGCGCTGTAACTCGTTTATATCATCGGTGTGATGATCTGCCAAAAGGCGTTGAACATCTCCTGTCAATGGCAGTGACCAACCCGGACGTGATGAGACAACAAGGTGACATAAAGATAAAATATCTTGCCAGCGATGCCAGGTGGTAAACGATAGCAAAGAGTCCATGCCCATTAAAAAACACAAAGGGCGGTTTGGATGCTGCTGGCGCATCCTCTGTAACGTATCGATGGTATAAGCGGCGCCTGGCACAGCGATCTCTTGCTCGTCGACTTCCAATTGCTCACAATTAGCAACAGAGAGGTGCAGCATATTAAGACGATGTTGGTTGCTCGATTGATTACCTGTCTTATGCGGTGAGCGATAGTTGGGCAATAGGTAAATACGTTGTAAATTGAGTAAATCGGCCACGTCTATCGCACTGCGTAAATGGCCATGATGAACGGGATCGAAACTACCGCCCAAAAGGCCAATGGCTTGTTGTCTCTTGTCTTTTTGTATCTGGGCGTGGTTATTTGGCACCGGTTAACTCGATAATTAGCTGCGAAAACAAATGCCAGGGCGTGACAAATTCACATTTTATTTGCTGCTCTATTTCACTAAGTAATCCACTACAAGCCATCAACTTCGCCAACGATAGGCGTTGTAAGGCTTGATCAAATATAACTTGGCGAGATTGCCACACCCGCGCCTGCTGATAAACCTTACTTAGTGGCTGGCGATTCATTTTTGCTTGACTAAGTTGCAATAACAATTCAATTTCACGATTAAAGGCCCAAAATAAAAGCTGAGGCTCAAAGGCTTCTATCTGTAATTTAGCCAAAATCATTAATGCTTTGTCGCTTTGCCCGCCAATAAAAGCGTCTTGCAATTCAAATAAATTGTAGCGCGCTTGATTAGTGACACGTTGTTTTAACGCTTTGACATCGATGACTTGTTGGCCAAGCTGCAAGGAAAGCTTTTCTAGCTCTTGATCCGCAGCCAGTAAATTACCTTCAAACATCAGCCCAAATTGAGAGAGAGCATCTGTCTCAAAATTTAACGATTTTCGTGCAACGGCTTGTTTCAGCCACGTCATGAAATGTTGGCCTTCGGGCTGAGTTATCGCAATAAATAAACCCGCTTGCTCTAATTTCTTAAACCATTTGGCTTTTTGTGTGTCGCTGGCCGCTTTAGGACCGGTGATAAGCAAAATGATATCAGGGGACTGGTGCTCCAGAAAAGCGCTAAATGCTTTACTTCCGTCTTGTCCAGGTTTTAGGCTGTTGAGCTCTAACTCAATCAATTGACGGCTAGAGAACAGCGACAAATTTTGTCCAGCACTGTGCAAATCAGACCATCGAAAACTTTGATCTTGCACTAACGATACCCGTTCATCAAAACCTTGTGCGGCGCAGGCATGGCGAATAGCATCTACCGTTTGCATTTTTTGTAGTGGTTCATCGCCAAGCACTAAATAGACGGGTTTTAACGCATTGTTATTGCCGATGTGTTGCGCTAATTGGTTAACATATATACGCATGTTGGCCTATGGATTTTGCAGCGCTAATGGCGCATTTTGCTTAGGTTGATTGAGTTGATTAAGTTGACTCAGTTGGTAGACTATTTTCTGTGCGGCTTCCTCGCGAATTTCGCGCAGCAGCTGCGCCAGTTCACGATTTTTCGCTTGTGCCGATAGAGGATCGTCTAAATAGTCACGTCTAATAACTACCTCAAACCGAAAGGGATCGTCACCTGGTAGGGTAAGGTGATATTTCACGCGATAAATTAGCTCATACTCTGCTACCTGACCGTTGGCAAATAACGACAACGTGCCGCGCTCAAATTTGTCCTTAAATAAACGCAATTTAGGTTTGCTGACATCTTCACTAATGGTGACTTTATAACGACCTAGATTATTTTTCACTAATCGAGATAATTCACCGTAGTGATCATTGCTTTGAAACTGTAATTCAAGCAAAGCAGGAGGCAGTTGATAATCGCCACGTAAACGAAAGCCGCAGCTACTAAGCACAAGGCTTAGTAGAGCGGCTAATAAAACACTTGATAATGTTTTGTTCATATTGAAGGTTTATCCGTTACCCATTAATTAGCGACAATATTAACCAATCGACCCGGTACGTAAACAACTTTACGCACGGTTTTATCATCGGTAAATCGTTTTACATTTTCATCGCCTAATGCCAGCGCTTCAACGTCTGCTTGAGCCATGTCAGCAGCAACGCTGATTTTGGCACGCAATTTACCGTTAACCTGAACGATGATTAATTTAGATGATTCAACTAATGCTTCTTGATCAACAGTTGGCCAAGGTGCAAAAGCTAAGTTATCTTCATGACCTAGCTCTTTGTATAACTCATGACACATATGCGGTGCAATAGGGCTTAACATACGAACAATTGCTTCTACAGCTTCACCCATAATTGCACGGTCCTGCAGGTTGCCAATCTTAGCCTTATTTAAACGATTAACTAATTCCATGATAGCCGCGATAGCGGTATTAAAGGTTTGGCGACGGCCAATGTCATCAGACACTTTAGCAATAGTTTTGTGTAGTTCGCGGCGCAGCGCTTTTTGATCGCCGGTTAACGCACTCTTGTCTAAGGCTGGCGTATCACCCAATTCAATGTGGTTATAAGTTAAACGCCAAACACGTTTAAGGAAGCGGTTAGCACCCTCAACTGCAGAGTCTACCCATTCCAATGTTTGTTCGGCAGGGGCGGCAAACATAATGAACAAACGCACGGTATCAGCACCGTATTTGTTGATCATTTCTTGTGGGTCAATGCCGTTGTTTTTAGACTTAGACATTTTGCTCATGCCAGCATGAGAAATCTCTTTACCGGTTGATATTTGTGTCGCGCCAATGATCTTGCCTTTGTCGTCACGCTTAATGTCAACGTCTTTTAGCAATACCCATTGTTTAGTCCCTTTTTCATCTAAGGTATAAAACGCGTCTGCCAATACCATGCCTTGCGTTAATAGGCGCTTAAACGGTTCGTTACTATTGACTAAACCTTGGTCGCGTAATAATTTGTGGAAGAAACGAGCGTACAACAAATGCAAGATAGCGTGTTCAATACCACCAACGTATTGATCTACTGGCAACCAATAATTGGCTTGCTTTGGATCTAACATCGCATCTTTTGCAGGAGACGCATAACGCGCGTAATACCAGCTCGATTCCATAAAGGTATCAAAGGTATCGGTTTCGTGCATCGCAGGCTGACCTTTATAAGTGGTTTTGGCCCACTCAAGATCAGATTTAAGCGGTGAGTTTATGCCATCCATCACGACGTCTTCTGGAAGAATAACCGGTAACTGATCGGCAGGAACTGGCACTACATCGCCATTTTCTAAATGCAGCATAGGGATTGGAGAACCCCAGTAGCGTTGACGAGAGACACCCCAATCGCGCAAACGATAGTTAATGGTCTTCTTGCCTTTGCCTAATTCGACTAATTTTTTAGCGATGGCTTCTACCGCGTCATCAGAGCTTAACCCGTCGAACTCAAATGAGTTAAACAGCACACCCTTGTCGCAGAATGCTTGTTCGCTGATGTCGACACTCTTATCTTCGCTGTCGTTCGCGTGGATAACAGCTTCAATATCAAGACCGTATTTAGTCGCGAACTCAAAATCACGTTGATCGTGTCCTGGCACAGCCATCACCGCGCCTGAACCGTAATCGGCTAGCACAAAGTTAGCAATCCAAATAGGCACTTCACGTCCTGTTAATGGATGGACCGCGTAAAAACCAGTCGCGATGCCTTTCTTTTCCATGGTGGCTAAATCGGCTTCGGCTACCTTGGTGGTTTTACATTCGGTAATGAAATCACTAATGGCGCTACTATCTTTACCTGCTTCTAATGCCAGTGGATGCTGCGCGGCGATGCCAACGTAAGTCACACCCATTAGCGTATCAGGACGTGTTGTATAGACCTCTAATTGATCACTACGATCTTTAAGATCAAACGTTAAATCAACACCTTCAGAGCGACCAATCCAGTTACGCTGCATGGTTTTAACTTTTTCTGGCCATTGATCCAGTTCATCTAAATCGTCTAACAGTTCTTGTGCATATTTGGTGATGCGAATAAACCATTGCGGGATTGCTTTACGCTCAACAGGCGTATCACAACGCCAACAACAACCGTCAATCACTTGCTCGTTTGCTAATACCGTTTGATCGTGTGGACACCAGTTTACCGATGAGGTTTTTTTATAGACCATGTCTTTTTTGTAAAGCTCAGTGAAGAACCATTGTTCCCACTTATAATACTCAGGTTTACAAGTCGCTAGCTCACGGCTCCAATCATAACCAAAACCAAGAGCGCGTAATTGATCGTTCATGTAATCAATGTTTTCGTAAGTCCATTTCGCCGGTGCCGTTTTATGTTGAATAGCGGCGTTTTCAGCAGGTAAACCAAACGCATCCCAGCCCATAGGCTGCAATACATTCTTGCCTAGCATGCGCTGATAACGCGAAACCACGTCACCAATGGTGTAGTTACGAACGTGACCCATGTGCAAACGGCCACTTGGGTATGGGAACATTGACAGACAATAGAATTTTTCTTTGTCTTCATTTTCAATGGCTTCAAATGTTTTCGTATCAACCCAATACTTTTGCGCTTGAGTTTCGATTTCTGATGGCGTGTACTGCTCTTGCATTCAATTAAACCTAGTACTATGTTAAATAGAGTAAAATGTTAAATAGAGTCACGTTACTTGTCGCTTACAACCGACGTTTTATGCAAAGTAGGATGTTCACTATCGTTGCAAAATTCGATCTAGGGTTGGCGTCAAACTAACATACCTAACTTCTGATCCTCATAGGATACCGCAGCAAAGTAGGTAGCCACAATACTTTGTTGCTATAGTTAAAGAAATATTGTGAAAGGGGTGTTGATATGACTAATAATCGTGCGATTTTTAAAACGGGTTATCAAAAGCTAATAGATTCTTTACAGCGCAGATGGGTCGAGGGCAATAAAACGGAAGATATCCGCAGTTTAGTGACCCGAGGGATGAGTGCTTATCGATTTACTGACGAGATCAGCAATGATCAACGATTAGAGATTGAATTGCAGTTGAAAGTCGATCTGTCATCATATTTCGAGATGATTAAAGCGCAGCCAATTAAATATACCGACTCTCCACAATATCTCGCCATTGAAGGCACCTTGTGGAGCTGGTTATTGGCGATTAGTGACAAAAGCCAGCTTGAATGGCTAGAGATTACTGAGGATTTTAAGCATGATGGCGTTTATGACAGTGGTGAAGTCGTTGGTTTAGGTCACCTTGCATGTTATGAGTGCAAACACGAACTGGTCATTAGCCATCCCGAGATGTTGCCATCATGTCCACAATGCGGCGGCGAAAAGTTTAAGCGGATTCAATTTACGCCCTAAATACTTATGTATATGGCTACCTTGATTTAAAAAAATACCGGCATTTATATCGCCGGTTTCTTGCTCTATTTAATATTCATACCCAAAATCATTGGAATTGCAGTGCAGGTTTTTAGTTCCAGACAAAACCTAAGTACCTACATCACTGCTTTAGC
>JABSRV010000093.1 GCA_013214905.1 Psychrobium sp.
AACTCTTCGCTAATTACCGGCACTCAATACCTTGCGTATGACGACCGGGTAAACCTCTTTAATTTTATTGGTTCAAAAAAAATCATGGATGTTGTTCATGCGGTGATACCGACAAGAGCGGCGTTTATGAATACACAGTTGTTTTTTGACCCTGTTAATCGTCAGCAAGACAATTTTTGGCACCGTGATTGCCAATATGACTATGACGTTGAAGGGCAAAAAAAGAGCATCCATGATACCCAAGTGGTGCATCTTAGGGTGCCACTATTTGATGAACCGGGCATGGAATTAGTGCCTGGCACACATAAGCGTTGGGACAACGACGAAGAATATGCGGTGCGTCAAGAAACAGGTAAAAGGCTGAGCAGCGAGGCGCTTTCCACCGGTGAAAAAATTGAGCTAGCGAGCGGCGATTTACTGGTTTTTTCTGCCGATATGATCCATCGCGGTTTGTATGGCTTAGACCGCTTAGCGCTCGACATATTGGTCTTTGACTGCGCAGCGGACTATGCTGATTATGTCGATGATGATTGCTTACCTGAGCCGTCAATGCTGGCCAAACTTGACGATGCACGACTCTTCACCAATACGATTGATTTAAAAGAAAAGATCGCCAAACAAAGCTAGCCTGTTTAGCGGCTACAATCGATTATTAGCTACATAGGCGCTAGCAATCGAAATTGTTAAGCGCGTCAATGCACTTTGTTGTGACTTGATGCTCACCAGTAATATGCGCCGTGGTAATAGCACCTTCCATCATGATGCAAATAACATCAAGCAGTGGCGTATTCTCCTTTGTTAAATAGTGTGCAATCATTTTTCTGACTTCTTGTTTATGATTTTTACAACAGCGTGCAATATCGCTGCTTTTGTCGCTAAATTCAGCCGAGCTATTAATAAAAAAACACCCTCTAAAGTTACCCAATAATGGCTCTGAATTGGTAAACCAACGTTCTAGCGCACTAAATAGGGCAGTAATCACTTCCTTGTCACTATCACTGCCTCGCAGCGCTTTGTTTAGCCATGCGATAAAAATTGAATGTCGTTGTGCTAGCGCCGCTAATATCAAAGCTTCCTTACTCTCAAAGTGACTATATAGTGTCTTTTTGGCGACGCCAGAAACCTTTAAAATTTCATTGATGCCAATACAGTTAATACCATTTTTATAAAAAAGCGCTAGGGCGGTATCAATCAATAACTGTCTTTTCTTATTCATTATTATCTCCAATTACTTGCTATGTTGACAAAAGGAGACAGATTTGTCTACAATTGCATGTAGACAACTCTGTCTCTTTTTGTTTTGGATATCATGATGAATAAATTTGTTTTGCCAATCGTTGCAGGTGTAGGAGCCTCATTAGCTATTGGTGTACTTTTAATACTAGAGGCATCATTGTCAAACGTTAGCCTGCTTATGGCACCATTTGGCGCCACGGCAGTGCTTGTCTTTGGTTTGCCAGATAGCCCGTTGGCTCAACCAAAAAATGTCATATTAGGTCATCTAATTACGGCATTGATTGGTGTGCTATTTGTGCAATTCATTGGCGTATCGCCACTGACCTTGGCGGTGGCGACGGGTATTGCAGTGAGCACCATGTTATTAACAAAAACCACGCATCCACCCGCAGGTGCCAATGCAATACTTATCATGTTGTCGGGTCAAGGCTGGGTGTTTTTAATCACGCCGGTATTAATTGGTGCAATCGTTATGGTGTTAATGGGGGAAATTATGCAAAAAGTGCGAAATGGGTTGTTAGAAAAAATTAACATTTAAAACGATGGATTACTCATCGCAGGCAAAAAGCTATGTTGGCCAATTAGGTTAAGATTCATGTAGGTTAGGCCGTTTCATTACCTTAATGCTACCTTAATAATAATGGTTATATATGTATATTCCACTAATGTATCGCTAAATGTCACAAAGTGTAACAGGCTGTTTTATATATTAATAATCTGAGAGGTAGCGTCTTGTTTAAGTTTTTTGTTAGTGCTAAATTAATCACTACGAAACCCGTAGCCGATACTGTAAATGATGTTACGGGATATTTGACCTAATTAAATGTGGAAGTTTATTATGATTAAGAAAATTGTTTTACTTATCTCGCTGATTGCCGTGATGTCAGGATGTGCGACACAATCGCACCGACAAGTGGCCGTTGAACCTGTGTTGTTAAATACCTCTGCTTATTCAGGGCCTAAAACAACGTTGGTTATTGGCGACTTCGCCAATAAATCTGATTATATGCAAGGCATATTTTCTAGTAACACAGACAAGTTGGGCAGCCAAGCGAAAACCATTTTAAAGACATTACTACAACAATCTAACCGCTTTAAGGTACTTGATCGCGACAACATGGCGCAAAATGCGGCAGAGGCTAAACTTCGTGGTGTTACTCAAAACATTAAAGGCGCACGTTATACCATTACGGGTGCAGTCACCGAATTTGGTCGCAAGACCGTTGGTGACAAACAGTTCTTTGGTATTCTAGGCGCGGGTAAGAGTCAAATTGCTTATTCTAAAATTTCTTTGAATATTGTTGACGTACTAACGTCAGAAATCATCTACTCAACGCAAGCAGCTGGCGAATATCAATTAAACTCTAGACAGGTAATCGGTTTTGGTTCAAGTGCTGGCTACGATTCAACGTTAAATGGCAAGGTATTAGACTATGCGATTAAAGAAACCGTTAACAACATGATCAGAGATCTTGAAAACGGTACGTTAAAAGTCGAGCTATAAAAGTCGAATTGTAAAAATCGAGCTATCACTATACCCAAAATCATTGGAATTGCAGTGCAGATTTTCAGTGCCAGACAAAACCTGAGTACCTACATCACTGCTTTAGCTGACTTCCTTATGCCACTGGCATAAGAGTTCTGCTTTCGCTCTAGGCAAAGCCGTCAAGATTCGAATCGCCTGAGCTTATTGAGCCCTTAGCCAGTAAAAAGCTAAGTAATTGGGATTCGAATTCGCCGACACAAAATATTCTGGAAATATTTTGAACGTCGCTTGCGGCGGCCTTTGGAGAAATACAGGACGTATTTCTTAATAAAAACTGCGGTTTCAAGGATAACGGGTATTGACTAAGGCATTGACCATTCCATATCGTCTAATGCCTGACGCGCCTGCGCTAGCGTACAATCAGAAAGTGCAATCAACCGATTAGCTGAAATCGATGGATTACGTGCCACCAGCGCTAACAACTCTTGATGAGTCAATGCGGTACGTTGCTGGCGTAGCAATTGGCTAAACCACAACCAGCTTGGCTGCGCTGATTGTTCAACCTGTATGATAATTTCAGCAATTTGATGGCGATCAGCAATCAAAATCCAATGACGAGAACGTCCTTTACGTGATAAATGAGCACCGCTATCACGGATAATTGCTTTGAGAAGATAAGACTCAACGCTTTTTTGCAAAAACGAACGTAACAAAATCTGTGTTTTTTCTGCCACTGAAGCATTTCTTTACGAAGTATTGATAGGATCATTTTATCAAAAGTCTCGCAAGAATCGCACCTTTTATTTAATTTATCTCATTAGCGCTGAGCTTAAGCCTGTGATGTGCTTCAAACACACACCATTACCTTTACTTGTTACCCACGTATACAAAAATAGAACTAGAAAACAGACACAAAACACTAAAACACACAAATAAGTACTACGGTTTTTATTGCCGATCTGAACCTTTTACGCTAGGTTAGCATCTGGATATGTTAAACATGACCAACTTGGATGCATGGATGAAAAAACATTAAGGATGATATCAATTGACCATATCAACATAGACCAAAGATAATGGCGCGTTATTTACTTAATTTTTAGTGTCTAGTGTCGCTATAACCATCGTTTTTAGACTATAAGCATTAGCTTGCTGGCGATATACTTTTCATTATCACCGATAGTCATTACCGCCATTGCCGCGATATTTATCACATCCCACCTCATTACTTTTTTTGCCGTCAAACAGTTATTACTTGGCGCAATGAAACAATTGTATTTGTTTTGCAAGGCGACTAAAAACACTGAAATATTCGATTTTTCGTTGCGACTTGCCCCTAAAGGGTCTGGCATCTTTGATAAAAGTTTCACCGAAGTTAATTTACTATTAGAGACAGTGGATGTGACATCCAATGCGATTTTCGCGTCATCCTCTCGCTTAAAACCTATGTCTGAGGAACTTGACTACTTACATGAGTAATTGGTGCAAGCGGTTGCGGAGATAGAAATATTACGCAGCGACAGCGAACAAATTAATACCATTATTAATGTTATCAACTCTATCGCCGAACAAACCAATTTACTGGCGTTAAATACAGCGATAGAAGCAGCCCGAGCAGGCGAGCAAGGACGGGGATTTGCCGTGGTGGCCGACGAGGTAAGAACCTTGGCAGAGATAACAGCCAAATCAACCAAAGAAGTTAGTAGTATTGTTAATCGTATTCAACAAGGCACTAGCAAGGTTCACAACTCAATGCAGTCGGGTCTTGGTACATCGATTAAGTCAACTGAATTGTCTACTGAGACATCACATCAATTAAAAATTATCAGCGATGCAATTACCTTAATTAGTACGTTATCAGAAAATATAAAGATTTCATCAAACACTTAGCGTGAAGTATCAAGAGACGCAAAGTCAAAATTTGACTCCATGGTATTGCTAAACTCTCAAGTACTAGAGAGCTCCAAAAAACAAGAAATATCATCAAATGACTTATTGTCGTTGTCATTATCGATGCGACAAAGTTTAAAGATTTTTGATTTGTCTGAACCTAAAGGCAGTAATAGCCACCGCACAACGACAAGACAAACAGAGAACACGACAACAATGGAAACAAGTGTCGAGGAAGAAGAGGAAATTGAATTATTCTAACTGGCCATTCAAGTCAATCGCTGAGCATATATCAACATATGCTCAGCCTAGTGTTAACCTAACTGCCGCGCAATTATCCCTAAGACAGCTGGATCTTCGATAGTCGCAGGCATCTTATATTGCTCTCCATTGGCAATTTTTTTCATGGTTGCCCGCAATATTTTACCGGAACGAGTTTTTGGCAACTTATCCACCAGCACCACTTGTTTAAATGCTGCAACAGTCCCAATATGTTGACGCACTAAAGCGACTAGCTCAGTACACAATTGTGCTGGTTCAAGCTCACAACAACGACTTCTGACCACAAGCCCCAAGGGCAACTCCCCTTTCAACGTATCATTAATACCAATGACCGCGACTTCAGCAACACTTGGGTGCTCACTGACCACCTCCTCCATTCGACCCGTAGACAATCGATGACCTGCCACGTTTATCACATCATCAATGCGATTCATTACCCACAAGTAGCCGTCATCATCAAGATAACCTGCCTCCTGTCAGATAATAGCCGTCGATTTTTCTCAAATAGGCGTCAATATAACGCTGATCGTTTTGCCATAACGTCGACAAAGTGCCGGGCGGCATTGGAAGTTTTACCATGATCATACCCGACTCCCCCGCGGCCATATTATTGCCTTGCTCATCCATCACTTGAATGTCAAAACCCGGCACTGCGCGAGCCGGCGAACCGGCTTTAATGGCTACGGGACACGACCCCATCAAATTGGCTGCCATTGGCCAGCCAGTTTCTGTTTGCCGCCAATGATCAATCACCGGTATTTGAAGCTGTTCTTGTGCCCAATGTAGCGTGGCAGGATCGCAGCGCTCACCCGCCAAATACAAGGCATTAAGACAACTGATATCATATTTTTTAATAAACTCTCCGCTTGGATCTTCACAACGAATCGCTCTAAATGCCGTAGGCGCAGTAAAAAAGCTCTTAACATTGTATTCGCTAATGACACGCCAAAATGCGCCAGCGTCTGGAGTCCCTATCGGTTTACCTTCATACAATACAGTGGTGCAGCGGCTAATTAATGGCCCATAACAAATATAAGAATGGCCAACCACCCAACGTCCGACGCGGCCCAAAAAACATCCCCCGCTTGCACGTTATAAATATGCTTCATCGACCATGCGAGAGCAACGGCGTGTCCGCCATTGTCACGTACCACACCCTTTGGTTGTCCGGTCGTGCCTGAGGTATAAAGTATATAAAGAGGATCTGTCGCTGCCACCTCGACGCAATCATGCGCGGTTGCTTGATCACTCACCTGCTGCCAGTCGTGATCACGCCCTTCTTGCAAGTTGGCCAATAACTGCGGTCGCTGATAGATAATGCAATGTGGCACTTGATGAGTGGCCAAACTCAGCGCGTCATCTAATAAGGGCTTATATTGCACCACTCGGTTAGGTTCAATACCCGCAGATGCAGCCAATACAAGTACTGGTTTGGGATCATCGGCATGTAAATAACCACTCGATCGCCTTTCCTCCCCCCTAAGGCGGCCATCGCGCCAGCCAATTTTGATACCTGATGTTGCAACTCAAGGTAGCTTATTTGTTGCTTGGTATCGGTCACTGGCGAGTCATAAATAATCGCTATTTCATCGCCATAACCATCTAACACATGACGATCAACCGCATTAAAGCACGTATTTAACACTCCCCCTTTAAACCACTGATAAAATGGCTTATTACTGTCATCCAGCACGCTATCAGCGTCACGTTGCCAGCTAATTAACGAGGTAGCCTGCGCCCAATATTGCTCTGGACACGTCTGTGCCTGTTGCGCGAGTTGGTGATAATCATGCGTTGTCATTATTTTATCCTTAACCTTAAATCTGTTTAAAAAGGGAACAGCATATAACTAGCACGTAATGATAACGGTCAAACATTAGACTTAGGATGAAGACTAGAATGAGCGCTACTACTTTGCTAATAACACAGGCTTTACGGCGTGAGTAAAGCCTGTGTTATTAGTAGCAGAGTCAGCACACAAATAAAAACTTTACCTTAACGTAAACTTCACGTACGGTATAACAAACGTTAGGATAGCCCCCATGATAGAAATACAAAAAACATATTCAATTAGTGATTTAGCCAAAGAATTCGACATTACTACGCGTAGTATTCGTTTCTATGAAGATCAGGGACTGATCAAACCTAGCCGCCGTGGTCAGACACGAATTTATAGCCCGCAAGATCGGGTGCGCTTAAAGCTTATTTTACGCGGTAAACGACTTGGTTTTTCATTAGCCGAAACTCGCCGTTTATTCGATCTTTACGATGCCGACCGTTCAAGTGCCGCACAGCTTGAAACCATGATTACATTAATCGATGAAAAGAAAATTCATCTTCAACAGCAAATGGAAGACATTACTGTTGTATTAATGGAACTTAGTTCGGTAGAAACTCGCTGTCGCAGCGAATTAAAAGACTTAACCTAGCCGACATACGGCAATTTGGAGAACCCCATGCAATCAACATTTACCTCTTTAAACTTTGGCCTTGGCGAAACAATCGATATGTTACGCGAATCGGTTAACGCCTTTGCTCGTGACGAAATTGCGCCGCGTGCCGAACAAATTGATAAAGACAACGAATTTCCTGCAGACTTATGGCGCAAATTTGGCGACATGGGATTGTTGGGCATTACCGTGCCAGAAGAATTTGGTGGTGTTGACATGGGTTACCTTGCTCATGTAGTCGCGATGCAAGAAATCAGTCGTGCATCAGCCTCTGTTGGTCTAAGTTACGGTGCCCATTCAAACCTTTGTGTCAATCAAATCAACCGTAATGGTAGCCAAGCACAAAAAGAAAAGTATTTACCAAAATTAATCAGCGGTGAGCATATCGGTGCATTAGCAATGAGCGAGCCTAATGCGGGTTCAGACGTTGTTTCAATGAAGTTAAGCGCGCGAAAAGAAGGCGACCGCTACATTTTAAACGGCAATAAAATGTGGATCACCAATGGCCCAGACGCACATACTTTAGTTGTTTACGCTAAAACAGATATTAGCAAAGGTGCTCATGGCATTACCGCATTCATCATTGAACGTGGTTTTAAAGGCTTTAGCCATGCTCAAAAGCTCGACAAATTAGGCATGCGTGGCTCTAATACCTGTGAATTAGTATTCCAAGATTGCGAAGTGCCAGAAGAAAATATTCTAGGTAAGCTGAATGAAGGCGTTAAGGTCTTAATGAGCGGCCTTGACTACGAACGTTTAGTATTAACCGGTGGTCCATTAGGCATCATGGATGCGTGTATGGATCTTGTGGTTCCTTATATTCATGATCGTGTTCAATTTGGTAAATCAATTGGTGAGTTCCAACTTATCCAAGGCAAGATTGCTGACATGTATACTCAAATGAATGCAGCAAAAGCCTACACATACGCAGTGGCGCAATCTTGTGCCCGCGGTGAAGCAACGCGTAAAGACAGCGCAGCGGTTATTTTATATAGCGCAGAGCTAGCGACAAAAATGTCTCTTGACGCAATCCAGCTCTTGGGTGGCAACGGCTACATTAATGAATTCCCAGCAGGTCGTTTATTACGTGATGCAAAATTATATGAAATTGGTGCTGGCACCTCAGAAATTCGCCGTATGTTAATCGGTCGTGAGTTATTTAACGAGTCTAAATAGGACGCTTAAGGCACTTAATAGTCTTAAACATTTCATCAATTATGGCCAAGTTAACTCTTAACATGGCCATAAAATGAGGAGCTACCCCGTGGCAACTATTCAAAGTAAAATCAATACCCGCAGCCAAGAATTCATCGATAAAAGTAACGCGATGCAAACCTTGGTTGACCAACTTAATGAAAATCTTGCGCTAGTTAAACAAGGTGGCGGCGAAGTATCGCAGCAACGTCATTTATCACGCGGTAAAATGTTGCCACGTGATCGCATCAATGCCTTGTTAGACAGCGGTTCGCCATTCTTAGAGCTTAGTCAATTTGCCGCTTGGCAATGTTACGAAGATAACGTGCCATGTGCAGGTGTTATCGCGGGCATTGGCCGAGTATCGGGTATTGAATGCATGATTGTTGCCAATGATGCGACGGTAAAAGGCGGTACCTATTATCCGTTAACGGTTAAAAAGCATTTGCGCGCGCAAGACATTGCCGAGCGTTGTCACCTGCCCTGCATTTATTTGGTCGATTCGGGCGGAGCATTCTTGCCAAAGCAAGATGAAGTATTCCCCGATCGCGAACATTTCGGACGCATCTTCTTTAACCAAGCCAACATGTCGGCTAAAGGTATTCCACAAATAGCCTCGGTCATGGGGTTGTGTACCGCCGGCGGCGCATACATGCCTGCGATGGCTGACGAATCGATTATCGTTAAAGATCAAGGCACCATCTTTCTAGCTGGGCCGCCATTAGTAAAAGCGGCTACCGGTGAAGTCGTGACGGCTGAAGAGCTAGGCGGCGCAGACGTGCATTGTAAAATTTCTGGGGTGAGCGATCACTACGCCCAAAATGACGAGCACGCCTTGCAGTTAGTGCGCAGCGCTATTTCTCGCATCAACCACGTTAAAAAACCGAACATCAGCTTATTGCCATCGGTAGATCCATTATTCGATGCCAAAGAGTTGTACGGCATCGTTGGCACCGATCTGAAAAAACCGTTCGACGTAAAAGAAGTTATAGCGCGCATTG
The DNA here is from genome assembly GCA_013214905.1 of Psychrobium sp. Taxonomy (GTDB): domain Bacteria; phylum Pseudomonadota; class Gammaproteobacteria; order Enterobacterales; family Psychrobiaceae; genus Psychrobium. Next base: position 9,540 of record JABSRV010000093.1, read on the forward strand.
TTGATGGCTCAGACTTTGACGAGTTCAAACAATATTACGGTTCTACTTTAGTGTGTGGCTTTGCACGTATTCACGGTTATCCGGTAGGCATTATTGCCAACAACGGTATTTTGTTTTCCGAGTCGGCGCAAAAAGCCACGCACTTTATTGAATTATGTTGCCAGCGTAAGATCCCGTTAGTCTTTTTGCAAAACATTACCGGTTTCATGGTTGGTCAAAAATATGAAGCGGAAGGCATTGCCAAGCACGGCGCTAAAATGGTGACTGCTGTATCTTGTGCCAAGGTGCCTAAATTTACAGTATTAATCGGCGGCAGTTACGGCGCAGGAAACTACGGCATGTGTGGCCGAGCTTATGATCCAACCATGATGTGGATGTGGCCAAACTCACGTATTTCTGTGATGGGTGGCGATCAAGCCGCTGGCGTATTAGCGCAAGTGCGTCAAGACGGCTTGGCACGTAAAGGCCAAAGCATGACGGACGAAGAGCAGGTTGCGTTTAAGAAACCAATCATCGAGCAATATGAAAAACAAGGCAATCCTTATTACGCCAGCGCGCGCTTATGGGACGATGGCATCATCGATCCGGCGCAAACTCGTGAAGTATTAGGACTAGCAATTTCAGCGTCTCTAAACAAAGACATTGAGGATACCAAATTTGGTATCTTCAGAATGTAGGAGCGTTGTGATGACTTCTAACTACGTATCTACAACCATAGACAATTGCGGCGTAGCCACCATCACCATGACACGTGAAGACGTACATAACGCGTTTGACGATGTGATGATCGAGCAGCTTATTAGCGCCTTTAATGATGTTGATAACAATAATGACGTGCGAGTGGTGTTATTACGATCAACCGGCAAGAATTTTTCGGCGGGAGCAGATCTTAACTGGATGCGCTCAATGGCCGAAAAGGATTATCAACAAAATCTTGATGACGCTGGCGTATTGGCCAAATTAATGCTAATTATCAACCAGCTGAGCAAACCAAGCATAGCTTTGGTGCAAGGTGCAGCCTTTGGCGGCGCGGTCGGTTTAGTCGCTTGTTGTGATATAGCCATTGCTAACGCGAAGGCAAGCTTTTGCCTGAGTGAAGTTAAAATCGGTTTAATTCCAGCGGTTATTAGCCCATACGTTGTCGCGGCTATTGGCCAGCGTCAAGCGCAGCGCTATTTTTTGACCGCCGAGCGATTTAAAGCGGACAAAGCGTTGAGTTTCGGTTTAGTACACGAGATATGTGACGGGTTAACCGCGAATGACTTAAGTGAAGCCGCGGCGCCAATCATTGAGTCTTTATTGCTCAATAGCCCTGCGGCGATGACCCAAGCTAAAGAGCTGATTGCTTTTGTCAGCAATCAAGCGATTGATGATGAGCTAATCCGTGGCACGTCACAACGCATCGCCAGCATTCGAGTGTCCGCTGAGGGCCAAGAAGGTCTAACCTCATTTTTAGATAAACGCTGCCCTAATTGGCTACAAAAAACCCAATAGGGTTAGAGGATTTATTATGTTTGATAAAATATTAATTGCTAACCGCGGCGAAATTGCCTGTCGCATCATTGAAACCGCTCATAAAATGGGTGTTAAGTGTGTTGCACTTTACAGTGACGCCGACAAAGACGCGCTGCATGTAAAAATGGCTGATGAAGCGTTTCACATTGGCCCTTCTCCATCGAAAGATTCATACCTTAGAATGGATCGCATTATAGATGCCGCCAAAGAGTCTGGCGCGCAAGCCATTCACCCCGGTTATGGATTCATGTCTGAGAATGTTGAGTTTGCCAAGGCGTGTTTTGACGCTGGCATTACCTTTATTGGCCCGCCAGTAGAAGCCATTGACGCCATGGGCTCTAAAAGCGCGGCAAAGGTTATTATGACCGATGCGGGTGTGCCTTTGGTGCCTGGTTATCACGGTGACGAGCAAGATCCTGCGTTCTTAAAAGAGCAGTCGGTAGCAGTCGGTTACCCGCAGTTATTGAAAGCGGCGTATGGCGGCGGCGGCAAAGGCATGCGCGTGGTGTGGAGCGAAGACGAGTTTGATGTAGCCCTCGCCTCTACTAAACGTGAAGCGATGGCAGGTTTTGGCAACGACAAAATGTTGATTGAGCGTTACCTAACAAAACCGCGACACGTTGAAATTCAAATATTTAGTGATAATCATGGCAACTGCATTTACTTAGCCGAACGTGATTGTTCTATTCAGCGTCGCCATCAAAAAGTCATTGAAGAAGCACCAGCGCCAAATTTGCCAGAAGAAACACGCATCGCTATGGGCGAAGCCGCTGTTGCCGCAGCCCAAGCAATAAACTATCAAGGCGCAGGCACGGTAGAATTTTTGTATGACGAAGACGGTTCGTTCTATTTCATGGAAATGAATACGCGTTTGCAGGTAGAACATCCGGTAACAGAGATGATCACCGGTTTAGACTTAGTCGCTTGGCAGTTAAAAATTGCCAACAATGAACCATTACCTCTGTCACAAGCACAAGTAACAGTCACAGGCCATGCCATTGAAGTGCGTATTTACGCCGAAGATCCTGACAACGAGTTTTTACCGGCGACCGGTCAGTTAAGTTATTTGCGTCAGCCGCAAACTTCAAATCATGTGCGCGTTGATACCGGCGTCATTGCCGGTGATGAAGTCAGTAGCTTTTACGATCCAATGATCGCAAAACTTATCGTGTGGGACGAAACTCGTGAGCGCGCTATTGCTCGCATGTCTAGTGCATTAGACGACTATCGCATTGGTGGTTTAAAAACTAACCTTAGTTTTTTGAGTAATATTGTCAACGCGCAGCCTTTTAAAGACGCGGTGTTAGATACTGGTTTTATCGAAAGAAATCATGACTTATTGTTTACCCCAAAAAGTGAAACCGATCATAAATCATTGATGCTCGCCAGCTTGGCTATTTTATGTGAGCAGCGCAATACGGCCCTTTTGCAGTCAAGCACGCAGCACATTGAAAATTTTGACCCCTATTCCCCTTGGGGTAAAAGCAATGCTTGGCGCCTCAATGAAACCGCTAAACATAGCATTGAACTGACAGACACCAATGGCCACTCGCACAATGTTTGCATTGAACAGCAAAACGATGGTTATTTGTTTAATTTTGACGGTGAGCAATTCATTGCCAGCGCTCAATTAAATGACGACCACTTGCAAGCGACCATCAACGGCCACAAGAGCAACATATTAGTTGATTTATGCCCTAAAAAAGTTAGCTTATTTATCAAACAAGACATCTATCATTTTGAGCGTAAGCTAAATGACATGTCAGCGTTTGAAATGGATGAGAGCGAAGATAAGCTAACCGCACCAATGAATGGCACCATTGTTGAAGTACCAGCGGTCGCTGGCGCGCAAGTTAAAGCGGGCGACGTATTGGTTATTATGGAAGCAATGAAGATGGAATATAGTATTGTCGCGCCATTTAATGGCACCATCAGTGAGGTATTTTTTGCCGCAGGTGATATGGTCAAAGACGGGGCACAGTTAGTTGACCTAATGCCTTTTGAATCAGTGCCAGTGGAATCAGCGCCTGCAGAGGATTAAAAATGACACTACCTAAATTTGTAAAAATCGTTGAAGTGGGACCGCGTGATGGCCTGCAAAACGAAACAACAGTTTCTTTAGACGACAAAGTTAATTTGGTTAACGCATTGAGCGCTGCTGGTCTTAAAGTGATTGAAGCAGGCAGTTTTGTATCGCCGAAATGGGTGCCACAAATGGCCGACTCTGCGGCAGTATTTCACGCAATCGAGCGCCTTGATGGCAATACTTACGTTGCGTTGACGCCTAATATAAAGGGACTTGAAGCAGCCATAGCAGCTGGTGCCGACGAAGTA
>JABSRV010000094.1 GCA_013214905.1 Psychrobium sp.
AGCGGATGCGTCCGTTGTTAACCGTATTGGCGGCCCGTGCATTAGGTTATGGCGGTGAGCAGCATATCTCTATTGCGGCCATCATAGAATTCATTCATACCTCAACGTTGTTGCACGACGACGTGGTTGATGAATCCACCATGCGCCGCGGTAAAGAAACCGCTAACGCGTTATTTGGCAACCAAGCCAGCGTATTAGTCGGCGACTTTTTATATTCGCGTTCGTTCCAAATGATGACCGATTTAAACAACCTAACCGTGATGAAAATACTGGCTGATGCCACCAATATTATTGCCGAAGGTGAAGTCTTACAATTGATCAATGTCAACGACCCAACCACCACCGAAGAAAGTTACATGCGGGTCATTTATTGCAAAACAGCCAAGCTGTTCGAGGCCGCTACTCACCTTGCCGCGGTTATTAATGACAGCGAGCAAAAAACGGTAGATGCGATGAAGCTTTACGGCATGCATTTAGGCACTGCATTTCAGTTGGTTGATGATCATTTAGATTACACGGCAGACGCCGAAATACTGGGTAAAAACATTGGTGATGATTTAGCAGAAGGCAAACCAACCTTGCCACTTATCTATGCCATGGCACACGGTACGCCAGCGCAAGCAGAACAAATAAAGAACGCTATAGTTAATGGCAATGGATTAAGCATGTTACAGCCTATTCTAGCTACGTTAGAAGAGACAGGCGCACTTGATTACACCCTAGCACAGGCTCAAATTGAAGCAGACAAGGCAATTAACGCATTAAATGATGTTGCTGATAGTGAATATAAAGACGCGCTCATTTCACTGGCGCATTTGGCGGCAAATCGTAGTACTTAATATTTACTTCTTTTTTCGATTTTCAATAATACCAACTAACATCAAACAGAAAGTCATCATTAAAAAACAGAAAGGCTGCATATTTTCATACACAGCCTTATGTCAGTTTATAACTTAGTCTCTAACACTTAGTTAAATCACTTGTTAAAACGGCAGCAACTGTCGCACTCGTTGCCTGTACGTACTTAATGTAGCATTTTTCGGGCGTTATGGTAATAGCAGTGGTCTTGGTTGAATCCTTGTGTATATATAGAGTACCGGCAGGGTCAGCAAGCCATACAAAATCGGCAACACTGATTCCTGCCGCATCGGCAAGCTCGGCCTCTATAGCTGTTGGGTAACCGAAAGCTGTTAAAACAGTCCCTACAGAAATTGCTGCGTCAGCTGCTTTCTGTTGATTACCATCCAAAGCAGACTTGCCATAAGTAATTGACATAGCCCCAGCGATACTGCCTTGAACACCTTTCATTGCCGCTTTATTGGCATCACCTTGAATATCAATAAACTTAGGTGCGGCGGTGACGGCCAAAATACCCAAGATAATGATGACGATAATTAATTCGATCAAGGTGAAACCCTTGGATTTATTGATACTGCTATTCATCTGTTTTTTCATATCTGAGTTCTCTTTACCTTAGTTGGAGTAGCCAGCTTGGCCGTGATTTTAAAATTATTAACGCAATAGTAAGCGATTAAGTCACTTAGTTACAAGTTCTTTGTGGAGCTTTCGTGCATGTTGCCTATGATTATTAACGATTTTAAATATTGTTACTGTAAACTTGTATTTGCCCCGTCGCGGAGTTGTAAGTAAAACTGTTGCCGGTAGTTAAATCAACGTTGTTAATAGGTTTACCACTGCTTTTATCAAGCCTTAGCGTGGCGACTAAATGATAAGTGCACAGGTCGAAATTAACGTTCTCATCGGTAATGCCCGCGCCTTTTTGCACGCCAATGTAATAACGCACAGACGAGGCATCTTGCCCTTCAATGACACTACGTACAGGGTTTTGCATAATCTTGTCGAACACAACCTTACAGGCAGTCGCAGACATAGCTGCGGGTGCTAAGTTATTGCTGCCAGCCGCGTAGGTTGGAAATCCATATTCGTTTATTTGAACACGAGTAGATCCCATGGTGATGTATGCATCGCCGCCTGCTGGGCGCCCTTCAATTTCCCATTGCGCTCGCACAAGGCCAACAGCAGAGGCAAAACCACCTGCAACGCCTTCTACCGCGGCATCTTCGGCTTGTTCGCTAACATTAAGCATGCGAGGTAAGGCTGTCACAGCGAGCAAGCTCAAGATAACAACAACGATGATCAATTCAATTAATGAAAAACCACCTTGTTTAGCCATGACGAGCTTTGTATTCATTTTTTTCATGTTCATTTATTTCCGATAATTTCCATTTAAAAAAACCACTTCCAATCATGTAATTTAATAACCGTAACGCATTGAATAAGTTAAACAGGCATTGTTAATGTCAGCATCACAAAATTGACAAACGATGTCATCATTTTTCTTTTCTTTTTTAACAATTAAGTTTTTAATCGCATCCTCGTCAATCGACAAATTACTAATGGTTGCCCACAACACTTTACAATAATTCGGTAGTTCTTTGTCCGCCAGCGAAGGCCATCCCGCCCTGCTCATTGTTAATACGGTTGATTGAGTCACTACCGCTTGTGTATCATTTTCTTTGGCTGCATCAAACGCATTGAACACCAGCTCCACGGGCCGCCCTTCCAATAACCATTGGCTGTTGATTATCGCTACATTCTTGCTGAAATTTTGTTTGCTCATGGCAAATGAAATACTATCCAAAGTGCTCTGCTGCCCCATCATCATGCTAACTGTCGCCATTACTAACACGATAATCACCGTAACCGCAATTAACATTTCAAATAGAGCGATATCGCCAACCTTGAATTTAGCCATGTTATTTCTTCATCACTGACATCATATCCCACATCGGGGTAAAGATACCTAATGCCAAAATTAAGACCATGCCCGCCACAATCATAATTAGAAGCGGCTCAATTTTTGCGGTAAGGCTTTTTAAGTCAAAGTCCACTTCCCTTTCATAATACTCAGCCATGCTGGTCATTAGCTGCTCCAAACGCCCAGTTTCTTCACCAACAGCAATCATCTGCAATACCAAGGGATTAAACATTTTCGAGGCATTAGATACGCGCAATAGACTTTCTCCAGTGCGAATCCCTGTGCCCATTTTGATGATTTTTTTCTTCATAAATGCATTATCTACTGCATCACTAACAAGGTTAAGCCCTTGCAATAATGGCACGCCAGAGGCCATCATCATCGCAAAACTGCGTCCAAATCGAGCAAGTAAAGCGCGTTCGATAATGCTGCCGACTACTGGCACTTTTAATCTTTTTTCGTCCCAAAACAGTTCGCCTTTTTCAGACGCCAACCATTTCATTAGCCATGCCCAAAAGCCAACTAACGCTATTAACATTAGCGGCCAATAGTTGACAAAGAATGATGACGTAGCCAACAAAACTTGCGTGGTCCACGGTAACTCAACGCCAAATTTGTCAAACATTTTTGCAAATACAGGAATCACAAATATGTTTAATACCACCATTGCGCCGGCTAAGGCAAACATTACAAAGATCGGATAACGCATCGCCGCTTTGATCTGCTTGGTGGTTTCTTGCTCTTTTTCTAAATATTGCGCCAATTGTAAAAATGCCGAATCCAATTGTCCGGTATTTTCACCCACGTGCACTAAGCTAACAACGATGCGACTAAACACTTTAGGCTGCTTAGCCAATGACGTTGATAGCGTTCGCCCTGACTCTAAATCACTTAATGTTTTGATCAACGCTGCCTTCATGGCAGGATTACTGGCACTGTCACGCAAGCCAGAGATTGCACGCATAACAGGTATGCCAGCACTCATTAAACTGTACATTTGGCGAGAAAATATCACTAACTCGTCGATACTCATTGGCTGTTCGAACAGCTTAGCCAATGAGAAACCCTCACCGCTGTCTGCTGTTTCGACTACGTCTAGTGGTGATAATCCGCGTCCTAACAAAATGTCGGCAACGTGTTCTATACTATTGCCTTCCATTTTTCCTTCAACGAGCTGTCCTTGCTTGTCACGCGATTTATATCGAAACATTGCCATTGATTAAGCCTCACTCGCTTTTTCTGGTATATATTGGCTATTTGATTGTTCTGCTAAACGCAGCACTTCGCTGACAGGAATTTTACCTTCCATGGCATATTGCAACGCAGCGCCCGCTAAGGGTTCAAAGTCTTTATTGCGAGCAACCGCTTTGGTAAATCCGTCGGGATCATCTTTACGCAGCGCTTCGGCCATCGGCCCATCTATTTCTAACAATTCAAACACACCTATTCGTCCGCTCATGCCTGTATGCTGACAACGCTGGCAGCCGGATCCCTTGGCAAATTCTTGTGCCGACAAATCAACATCAGACAAATGTGCTAACCAGCTTATTTCACCAGCATTGAGCTTGTAAGGCACCTTACATTGCTCGCAATTTTTACGCACCAGACGCTGTGCAATAATCGCTCGCAGTGAACTAGCCACTAAATAGCCAGCAGCGCCCATATCGGTTAAACGCAGGGCGCTAGACACCGCGTCATTGGTATGCAACGTTGATAAAACCAAGTGACCTGTTAGGGCGCCACGTAAACCAATTTCAACGGTTTCGTGATCACGCATTTCACCAATCATTAATATATCGGGATCTTGACGCAGGGTTGTTCTAAGTACGGTAGCGAAATCTAACCCAATTTTATTACTGACTTGTACTTGGTTAATGCGAGGCAGTCGATATTCCACCGGATCTTCTACCGTGATTATTTTTACACCGGGTTCATTTAACTCATTTAAGACACCATACAAGGTGGTCGTTTTACCACTACCCGTAGGTCCTGTCACCAAAATCATGCCATGTGGACGACTGATCTGATAACGTAATTTTGTTTGCATAGCGGCTGGCATACCCGTTTGCGACATGCTTAGTATGCCCGCAGATTGATCCAACAAACGCATTACAACCGATTCACCAGCAGATACTGGCATAGTAGACAAACGCACATCGATATTATGGCCTTTAAGCTTTAGATTAAAACGGCCATCTTGTGGCAAACGTTTTTCCGAAATATCTAAACTTGCCATCAACTTTAACCGCAATACCAATGCCGAGGCGATATTGGCTTCATTTAAGATGCTCTCTTGCAACACTCCATCAACACGCATGCGTATGCGCACTAATTTTTCTTCTGGCTCAATATGAATATCCGAGGCTTTAACTTGAATTGCATCTTCAAAAATCGATTGCAATAGTTTAACAACGGTGGCGTCTTCGTCTGATTCGGCTAAACCAACCAATTTGAATTCATCTTCGTCACCATGCTCTTCACTGAGCAATTCAGCGAAGGCAGCGATGTCTTGCGTACGACGATAAATTTGATCGAAGGCTTCAAGTATTTGTGATTCAGTAATGGCCGCTAAGCTAATTTGCTTTGGCGATAACAATAACTCGATAGCATCAACCGCATACATGTCTGCAGGATCATTCATCGCTAGCGTGACAACCATGCCATCATCGGCAATGACCAATGCTCTATGGCGGCGGGCATGTACTTCAGGTAATTGCTGAGCAATTTTAGGGTCAATTTTACGCTGACTTATATCAACAAACTCAACATTTAACTGTTGCGCCAAGAAGGTCAGTAGCTCAACTTCGGTTAAATATCCCAAATCAATTAATGCACCACCTAACTTTTTACCGCTAGACTTTTGCGCTTTTAACGCATCCATTAATTGTGGTTCGGTAATGATATTCTCGGCAACCATTAAGTCGCCAAGGCGCATCCGTAATTTTACTTTAGCCATTTGAGTCTCTTGTTGCTTGAGTCGCGTCATGCGCCATGCTTTTTAAATAAAGCAACCGTTCATGAGCGTAGTCATATAAAGTTTTATCTATTTTCGGCAGCTTTAATAACCGTAAATAACCTTGAATTGCTTGTGGCACGTTTTGCTGGGCATCAAATGATATAGCTAATCCGATTAACCAATCTTGATTGTCAGGCTCTAGCTGATGAAGCTTTTGATAATTAAGCTGTGCTTGGGGCCAAACCTCTAATTGCTGTGCTAATGAACCTGCCAACGCCAAATTATCAAGCGAAGAATAAGCATGTAAATAAGGACTATTAAGCGCATTTAATGCCAAGTTAAGTTGTTCTAATTGATAATAGATTTGCGCCATTAATAAGCGATAACTGTCATGCTTAGGATAGTATTGTATGCCTTGTTGTAAGGTTTGCAGTGCGCTAGTGCTTTCATTGGCACCAAAATGACTAGCCGCCAATAACTCTCGCGCTTGATGCAGCGAACTATCAGCATGGAGCGCCTCTCGCCAATATTGTCGAGACTTTTTTAGTTGACCATTAGATTGAAACCTTAACCCTTGTTTTAGTTTCAATTTGCCTAATTCTTGCGTCGTTAACTGCACCGTTTTTATCGATAATGTTTCACTAGCAATTGGTTTAGATTTACCGACAGGCGCTACAGACTTATTGACAACCTTAAATGCTGAACGCCTTACAGCAAGGGTTGCCTTTTCTATTGGCGCTGTTGCTGCTTGCTGCTCTATTTTGCGCGGCGGCTTGGTGCTGAGCGATTCAGGCACTATGGTTTGTTGCGTTAATACAATAGTGTCATCAGTGTTATCTTTTACTGGCAACGCCGTCACCGGTGGCATTGTTTGAACTGTTTTTTGCACCGACGTCGCCACGTTTTTCATACTCGATTTGGCGGTATCTACAGCTTGCACCATAACCATAGCCGCTTGTTTTTCAGCGTCTAACTTAATGAGTTCGGTTTTACTTATCGATACCGGTACTTCTTCTAACCATTGACTAACAATAGGACGTAACAACAACCAAGAACTGGCTATGCAAACTACCAATAAAACGATTAGTACTAGCGGTAAATAATTACGTTTTAGCGGTGCAGGTTCAAGCGGTTCTAGTGAATCAATGTCTACGCCTTGCTCGGTATTATTGCGCTTCTCTATATCATTCAATACCTGATTAATAACGCTCACGACGCACTCCAAAAACTAAAGTAAGCAACGATAGCAACGCCACATAAGGTGATAGCACTAATACCAATGTTCGTTGCGTTAATCCATATTGAAGTGGCATCTACAGTGTCCTTAATGGCATCTTTAACTTGTTTAATCGTGACACTACGCTCACCACCACCAAAACACAGTAACAACGACTTATGACACAATATATTGACTAATCGTGGTGTGCCGCGACTTGCTTGGGCAATAACTTTTGCACAGTGTTGGTTAAATAAAGGGGCGCCTTTGTAGCCAGCCACTTTGGTCCGATGTTCAATATAATGAGCTACTTCGGCCATCGTCATTTTTCGTAATTTATAAGAAAAAGAAATGCGTTGGCGCAACTGTCTAAACTGCTTGCTGGCGAGTCGTTCATCCAGCTCAGGTTGCCCAAACAACACCACTTGCAATAGCTTACGTCGTTCGGTTTCGATATTAGTTAGCAAGCGTAACGCTTCCAAACTTTCATCGGGTAATGCTTGTGCTTCATCTAAAATAAGAACAACCGCTTTACCTTTTGCGCTTAATGACAACAAGTGTTGCTGTAACATTTGCGTAAGCTGCTGTTGATCGATGTTTGATGAGAAACTTAACCCTAATTCAGTCGCCAGCGCCCATCGTAATTCTACAGGAGTCAAATATGGATTAGGAATGTAAGCAACTGTAAAACCCTTTGGCATTTCATTGAGTAACTTTCGGCAGATTAGGGTTTTCCCCATGCCCACTTCACCGGTTACTTTAATGAAACCTTCCCCTTGTTTAAGCGCATTTAGCAATACTTGCAGTGCTTCGACATGAGGTTTTAGATTTAAGAAAAAATCCGTATTAGGAGTTAATGTATACGGTAGCTCGCGCATGCCAAAGTGGTACAAATACATGGTTATATAGCCTACTTCTTATACCATTTATTAAGTAATTTTTGCGATTTTTGCAGTTGACGCTGCCAGGTACCTTGCCCAACCACAGTTGGTTTAATCAAGATAATTAGTTCGGTTTTATCAACCACTTCTTTACGGTTAGTAAAGAGTTCGCCTATCCAAGGAATTGAGCCTAACAATGGAACCTTAGACACTTCATCGCGAGTTCTCGTGCTCATTAGACCGCCAATGATCACAACATCGCCGCTTTGCGCCTTAATAATGGTATCGGCCTCACGAATAGAGCTATTAGCAAGAGGCAGTTGGAATGAGCCATTTTGTAGCTGAATCGTTTTCTGTTGTTCTTTCACATCAATAACCGACGGATGTACATGCAACAAGACAGAACCTTGATCATCAATTTGCGGTGTCACATCTAATGCGATGCCAGAGAAAAATGGGGTTAGCTCAACTTCTGGAGTGACAGTAACATTATTGCCAACACTACCTGAATTACTAGATACGTCGGTGACAAAGTATTCATCTGAACCCACTTTTATCACTGACTTTTGATTATTTATCGCGGTAATTCTAGGGCTAGATAAAACGTTAACGTCCCCTTGTGTACTCAACAAAGACAATACACCACTAAAATTCGCATTAGTAAAACTCAACGAAGTAACACCTCCTATCGCGGCACTAACCACGTCAGAAATACTACTTGATGACGTGCTAAAGTTAAAATCGGTCACATCACCGCTACCAACGTTAGACAATAGTTTTTTCCATTCAATACCCTGCTGGTAACCATCATGCAAGGTGACTTCAATAATTCGAGCCTCTAGTATTACCTGACGATGTAAGTTCTCTTCAGACTTAGCAAGAAAGTTTTTGATCGTGGCGATATCTTTTGCATCACCAATCACTGTCACCAAACTAGCTTGCGGGCTTAAAATGACCCTACGCCCTTCCCCTGAAATCATCGCGCTAAGGTTTTGCTCTAGCTCTTTCCAATAGTCAGTTTCTGTTGTTGACTCAATAAATGTGCCATTACCACTACGACCACCGGAACTAGAACTACTAGAACTACTAGAACTATTACCATTGTTGCTTTGAGAGCCGCTATTCTGACTGCCATTTTGACCGCCGCTCTGCCTGTCCGTTAAGCCACCAGACGTGATACTGGTTTGTGACGTGCCGTTACGTTTTACCAATAAATAGTTAAAGCTGAAAGTCTCAGTGATAATACCCGCTGGATATATTTGAAATATTGGGCCGCGCTTTTCGACTCGATAGCCATATAATTCTTGCACCATCTCTAACGTTTCATTGAGCGTAACTTGCTTAAGTTGCAACGTCAGTGTACCGGTAACATCATTATGAAAAGCGACGCTATAAGGTGTTTGAGCCACTAGACTAGAGAAAAAACTTCTTACATCAATATCCTTTGCGGCGATATCAAATCGTTTGTCGAATACAGGATCATTAGTTTTAAGCATTGCAGGCATTAAACGTTGCGATATATTTTTAGGCACTTTAAACTCTTTTGCTTTTGCCGCTGCTTCGTCGATTATGACATCTAACGTATTGCGTATTTCTTTTTCCTGATAATCAACAGGTGTCATCTTACAACTCGTCAATAAACAAACGAATACAAAAAGCGTGCTGTGCTTAAAACTAACTAGAGACATTAGTCATTTAATCCTTTCTTGATAAACTAACAATAGATTGATCAAACAAAATCAACTCTTTACCGGAACTAAGAGTAACTTTATTCGAAGAAATTTTTACAATTTTTGCAGCGCCCAATCGTTGACCTACTTTATATTGTTGGTCGTTGATGAAAGCGATTCTTTTTTTGGCGCTGATACTAATAGCCTTAAGAACAAAACTTGGTTTTTCTGCAATGCCTTTTTCACTATTTTGCGTTAAGGCTGCAACGATTTGGGCCGGCTTTGTTGGATCGATTAGTTGACCGGCTAAGCTATTGAAGCTGCCACATATCAACAAAAATGCTAACAAACGATTAATCTTTAACACCAATAAACTCCTCGTCAGTGCTAATGGTATATACATCAAAGGTAATAATCGCATACGGATACTCTTGCACTTCGTAATTGATATCACCCCACAATATTTGTGAACTACGTTGTTCGATTTGTTTTAAAAACTTCAAAACAGAGAAGTATTTACCGCGAATCTTTACTGATATGACATGGCGATACAATAAGGCCTCTCGAGCACTGATTAGCGCCTCGTTATTCCCCCCGCCCGTACCAGCTACAGACAATATAACTTTAGGTTTTTCAGAGCTCAACATTTTTAATTGTAAATCACTACTTTCATTGAGTAACTCCCGCAATGTTTGTGACATTTCATCACTGTCGACTAAAGCAAGTTGCTGTTCGTCCAACTCTGCCAATACACGCTTATGCTGTAAACTGAGTCGCTCTAACTGCTGTTTAAATTGTGCTAAGGGATCTGATGACAACTTGAGCTCAATGTCAATTTGTTGTGTTTGTAGATTTTTTAATAATTTTTCACTACGCGAGTTATCTTTAAGCCCTTGTTGATACTTAATCAATAACGGTTCGAGCAAAAAGTTAAAGGAAAGAAAACAAATAAGCAGCAGTCCGCTGATCAAAATAAGGTATTTTTCACGTAAATTTAACTGCTGGTGTTTATCTTGAAACTGCTGCCACTGGCTCATTGCGCTACCTCGACGGCTAAAGCTTCATCAACATTACTGAGTGAGAACGTCAATGTCCCTTCATCTCGTACTAAGCTTAACGCTGAAAATGTATGCCCCGCTAATGCCGGAGCGCTTTTCAACTTTTCAATCCACACGGGTATATCTTTAGAGTTCACGGCGCCACCTTTAAAACTTAGCAAACCGTTGTTGCTACTAATTTCTGTCAACCAGACGTTTTTAACGCTGACACTAGCTAAGGATTCAAATAATGAAGAAAAACCAGCCGCGTTCTTAAATTGCTGATCAAGGGCTTGCAAAATACTTTTCTTACTACGAATTTTTCGTTTCATCGTCGCAATTTCAGCCAGCAACGGTGCGCTATTATTTTTACGAGAAAACTCTGTGATCATCACATTCAACGATTTCTGCTCAGAAGCTATCGTTAAACTCAAACTTTCTTTGTCTAGCGTTTGCTGATAATTAAGTGCCATCAATGTCGCCGCACCGAAAACAGAAAATAAAATCGTTATCCCAAAAAGAATAACCGACTGTACTAACGGCAGTTTTTCTTTAACTGGTTTTAATTGCTCCAGATATAAATTTATCCGTGTCTTCATGGCGCTGATAGTTCCAACTTAAGTTCATCCAATGCGGCAATATTAATTGGGAAACGCGAAAATTCATCCTCTGCTTCCGACACCAATAAAGTAACGTTAACATCGAACATTTCTTGCAAAGTGTCAACTATTTGTTGTGAGTCAAAATTTTGAACCGAGACTATAATTCTGGTAATGCGCTCCAATTTTAATTGGCCGATCGCGTAATCTATAGAACGTTGTATTTCAAGACTGAGGTTATTTAGCTTCCCCGCCTCAAAATCAATTTCGCTTAGCTGATGTAAATTGTCATAACCATTGATATGACGACTAAAGCAAAGCTCGCCATTCTTCATAATAGCTAACAATAATTGAGTGCCAGGGGCATGGAACACCAATATATTTGCATTTTCATCTTTCACTAATTGCGTTAAAACAATATCCTCAATGGAGATGGCTTTGACATCAACCTCCAACTCAATCAAACAATCAATAATTGGCTGTAATAAATTCTTATCACACGCAACTACGTTTAGCTTATTATTGTTCGCATTATTACTTGTATGTTGATAAAACTCTAATAATTGATTAGCAGGCGTAATCGTAAAAAGATCTTTCGCGCTCCACATTAATGCCTGTGCCCATTCGTTTTCTGGCACATTGGGTTTGTCCACTTGGGCGGTTTGATACAGGCCATAGGTTAGCACTATTTGACATTGCGTATCTTCAAATTCAAACTCTTCCGCTATTTTTTGCAGTGCACTAACATAATCTTTATTTTGACAAGGTAGTTGTTTAATAAATTTGTCTTCGCCATCTTTAACTGCAACCGTTACACTGGTTGGCTGAATAACAATACTCATTTGTCGCGATGTAGCTTTCACTTTACGTTTGAATAGCTTGGCTAACAATGTAAACACTCCTTGTTTTATCTAATGCTAATTTTTAAAAAATACTAGCACTCAATAAAATAATGACTTAAATACCTAAGGAAATGGTTCATTTTGATCAACTCACCATTGCAAATAATTGAAACGATACTGAGTAAGCAGCACGGTGTCAACCTATTGATTAAACGAGATGATTTAATTCACCCGACCATCTCGGGTAACAAATGGCGCAAGTTAAAATATAACTTAAAACATGCAAAAAAATCCGGCAGTAAGCTAATCATTTCCTTTGGTGGCGCGTACTCAAATCACCTACACGCCTTAGCATTTGCTGCACAGGATGTTGGAATAAAAGTGCACGCTATTGTACGCGGAGAATACGATCCATTAAACCCAACAATTGCAGCGATTAAGGTGCAAGGTGTCACAGTCGAGTTTGTTAGTCGACTTGAATACAGGCAACGAAACGATGCACAATATATTAGCCAGCTACAACATAAATACCCTAACGCTACGATTATCCCCGAGGGTGGTACTAATGAGCTTGCTGTACAAGGCGTCGCCGAACTCATTGATGAGTTACCGATGTCTGAAATTGATTATATCTGCGTACCATGTGGCAGTGGCGGTACAACGGCGGGTTTATTGAGTAGACTTCCTGTTAATACTAAAGTAATTAGCGTGCCCGTCCTGAAAAATGCTGCATACCTAAAAGAACAAATAGCTTCATTAATAAGACCATTGCAATGGGATAATACTAACTTGCTGTTTATTGAAGGTTATGATTTTGGCGGTTACGGTAAAATCAAACCCGAACTACTGGCGTTCATCGAAGACTTTTACCAGCAAACTGGAGTCAAGATTGAACCTATTTATAGTGGGAAAATGATATTCGCAATCTGCGACCTTATGTCAAAAGGCTATTTTAAACGAGGCAGTACTATTGTCCTTATACATACAGGCGGCATGCAGGGTTTAGATGGTATGCGACAACGAAAACTAGTTCCACAAGATTGGCTTAAGGATTAGAGAGGGGCGGTGACTACGCTTGGGGCGATAAAAAAGCAGAGCAAAGAAGTAGAGAAGAGAAGTTCGGTGCACGTGGTAAATAGCAACGCCCGTCCCTGTGCCAGATCAACCGTGTTATACCAATTCCGTTAATTATCGTGTCAGCTCTAAAGTGATTCCATGCCCTTGAGCACTTCTCAACTATATCTTCGTAATCTGTGAAACAGCGATTCGCTATTTCATTTTGCCTTAGCCATGACCATACTTGTTCGATAGGGTTTAGTTCAGGTGAGTATGGAGGAAGGAGGAAGGGGGATGATACTCAAGTTGTTAAATTCATCATCAAG
>JABSRV010000095.1 GCA_013214905.1 Psychrobium sp.
CGGCTTTTTACAAAAAGCGCTTTAGCACGTCGATGTAACCGTAACGTTTCAGCCGTAATTAATATTCCCGGTCGCTTTAACCAAGCGTAGTAGGCTGACGTGCTTACCTTCATCACTCGGCACAATATAATGACTGGGTAATCGCTGGACTGCTCTTTGATGAAATCAAATTTTATTTCATTTCTCTCGCGAAGAAGGCACTCGCCTTTTTAAAAATATCTTTCACCATCCGTAATGTTTTATTTTCTTTACGCAATGCCTTTAGCTCTTCTCGCTCACCGCCACTAAGGGATATCCCTTGCTGTTGCTCTTCAATTTTATCTTTCCATTTATAGAGAAAATTTGCGTTTAGACCAAGTGATACGGCGGCTTCTGGTACGGTATAACCTTGTTCAAGGACCAGCGTTACGGCTTCTTCTTTGAATTCTTTTGGATATTGTTTATTCGTTCGTTTCGTTGTGATAATAGGACCTTAATAATTAACAGCTATTGTCTCTTATTAAAGTGTCCTGTGGTATTAGACCAGAACAAATATTCCGTATTCCATACCGAAACCCCACTAACAAAACCAAATAAATTGGCAAGACAATACACCACCACTTTAATTAATTCAACAAGTTAAAAACGACCTGACTTAAAATCACTTTGTAAAAAGGCGGAAACTTGCCGTATTTCTGCGTGGAAATACGGAAAGTCTCTAATTTTTTAATTTTTAAGAGAAAACGGTTAAATGATAGCTAGTTAGCTCGATTAATTGCTAATTTAATTGCTTAATGAAGAAATGAGTTAGAAACCTGTAAACACTAAAACCATCCTTAGAACACAGAAACCAACACTCATCAAAAATCTGACCCTAGTAAAAACAAAACAAAAAAAGACCGACTGAGCTTAACCCTAGTCGGTCTTTTCAAACAAAATCCAGCCTACAAAATAAGCGCCGCAATAGTGCCAAAGATAATCAGTGGTATGTTGTAGTGCACGAAGGTTGGTACTACGCTATCCCAAATGTGATCGTGTTGACCGTCGGCGTTTAAGCCAGCGCTTGGCCCTAAGGTAGAGTCAGAAGCAGGGGAGCCGGCGTCACCAAGTGCTGCGGCCGTGCCAACCAAAGCGGCGGTAGCTAATGGTGAAAAACCAAAGCTTAAGCATAACGGCACATAAATAGAGGCGATAATTGGGATGGTGGAAAATGACGAGCCGATGCCCATGGTAATCAATAAACCAGTGGTTAGCATAAGCAGCGCCGCCACAACTTTGTTGTCGCCAATGCCACCAGAAATACTGTGCACCAAACTATCAATGGCGCCAGTGGCTTTCATGACTTCGGCAAAACCTGCGGCAGAAATCATGATAAATCCGATGGTGCCCATCATTTGAACGCCGCGAGTGAAGATATCTTGCGTTTCGCTAACCTTAAATACGCCGCCAATTGCAAAGATGATAAGACCGGTGATTGAGCCGACTATAATTGAATCGCTGTATAACTGAGCCGCCAATGCTCCGATGATGGCGATGAATGCGGTGAGCAGGTATCTAGTGCGAATTGTATTGTGGACTAAATCATTGGCTAAGTCTTTGCTGCGATCTTCATAAAGTCGAGGTTTACGATAAGTCACAAATATAGCGACTAACAGACCTAAAAACATGCCAAAAACCGGAATAGCCATCACGAAGGGTATTTGCTGTGCCGTTATGTCTAACTGATTGGCTTGCAGATTTTTGAGTAACAGATCAATCAAAAATACTTGGCCAAAGCCTATTGGCAATAACATGTAGGTGGCGGTTAAACCGAACGTTAAGACACAAGCGACTAGTCGACGATCTAACTGCAATTGGTTAATCACCCCAAGCAAAGGCGGGATAAGAATAGGGATAAACGCTATATGCACCGGAATAAGGTTTTGCGAGCTTACCGCGGCTAGTAAAATGGCGCTTAACAATAAGGCTTTGACCATGATGGTCGCGCCAACGTTTTTATTGCTATTAACCGTACTAATAATACTATTGGCGATGACATCGGTGATGCCCGAGCGAGAAATCGCTACCGCAAATGCGCCTAACATGGCGTAACTTAGCGCGATTGGCGCGCCGCCGCCTAGTCCTGAACTGAATATTTCAACGGTTTTTGTAAGCTCTAAACCGCCAATGACCCCGCCAACCAATGCACTGATGATCAATGAGAAAACCACGTTGATCCTAAATAAGGACAATAACAACATTAATAAAACCGCAATAACGACAGCGTTCATTAAACTTTCCTTTTCTTATAATTATTATTGGCATAGAAACTACCTGATACCGCTGGTTAATGCCAGCAATGATAATGATTAAGCCGTTGTTGATTAGTGAAATTGATGATTTTGTTTGATTTCTCACTACAATCAACTCTTTGAATATACAACATTTAACGTGTTATCCCACTAAATCAACGTGTTACAAAGTTGGTCTTAATGTTGCTCTGTCGAGTTAGGGATTAATTAGTAGTGAGGATATTTTAATGGGTATTTTACGGTTTATTTTTAACGTGGCGTGGTTTATTAGTGGTGGTTTAGTGATGGGATTGTTTTGGGTATTGGCGGGCATTATTGCTTGCTTAACCATTATTGGCATTCCGTTCGCTCGTTCTTGTTTTGTGATTGCACAACTCACCTTTTGGCCATTTGGCAAGGACATTGAAAATAGAGAGTATGTCAATAGACAGCACGACATTGGTACCGGCACGTTGGGGTTTATCGGAAATATTATTTGGTTTGTATTCTTTGGTTTTTGGTTATGCCTTGGCCACTTGCTGCACGCCGTTGCCTGTTTTGTCACGATAATTGGTATTCCTTTTGGCATTGCACACATTAAGTTAGCGATGTTAAGTTTTGCGCCAATAGGGCAAATCGTTGTCGATAATCGTTAACCTTGATATTGCTATGTCACTAGCTTATGCTCGGTTCACTTTACTTTAGAGCATTTACTTTATGACACAAATCATTGTGCGCGGTTACCACCTTGATGGTTATCAACACGTTAATAATGCGCGCTATCTTGAGTTTTTAGAAGAAGCGCGTTGGGATTGCATGAGCGATGACATTGACTATTTTACCCAGAAAAAGATTGCTTGGGTCATCGTTAACGTCAATATCAACTATCGACAGCCTGCACTGTTAGGGCAGCACTTAGTCTTTGATACGCAAATTAGTAAATTAGGCAGTAAAAGTGGCGTGGTTAGTCAAGTGATCCGCTGCCGTGAAACTGACAATGTGATTGTTGACGCGCTAGTGACCTTTGTTTTGTTTGATATGAAGCAAAATAAGGCGCTGGCACTTGATGGTCAACTGCTTGAGAAACTAGTAAGTTGTCAGGGAAAGTTGGCGGCGTTAAGCAAAGTTTAACAAGCAAAAAATAGCCCGGAACTATTCCAATTTGTTCCGAGCTTAGGGGAACCAGATGATCCTTAAAATAAGTTCGATGACACTTTAATGAATAACTAAGGTTAAGACATTAAAGAGCAGGCTACTCTAATAGCGTAGTCGCTATTTTGATAATTGCGCGGATATTTCAGCCTAAATATTATTTAATGGTCACATGGTCGTTGACTAACTGACGCGGTAATTTGTTTTTTATCTTGTTGCCAACCCATTTCCCCAGTCCTATGCAGCATTCTTGATAGCTCAGTAATACTTCGCCTTTTTGTTTGTCATCGTTTGATATCGCAAGATCTTTACCACGGTAATAGTCAACCAATTGCAATCGGTTTAATAAAAGCGTTTGATGACCAAACGCGGTAAGGGCTTCATGACTGATCTGTGAATGTTTAGGTTTTATCTCTAGCAATTTGATGCCGTGGCGCACGAACCGCATTTGCGCGGTAAAGGTGGCGTGATTGTTTGGGAAAAACCAGATGTCTTGATCGCGTTGCATTAAGTTATCGGCGGTTATGTGTGTGCAATCAAGTTGTGTTTCTAAGATAGCCAGAATGTCAGCACTTTGCTTTTTACTCAGTGGTGAGTAGGGCAAGCGGCTTTTAAACTGCGGCTGTTTGCTAAGGTTACTCGCCGTTAGCTTTTTAAACTTGGCGACGAAAAAGCCTTCGCTATTATAAATTTGTGGCCAAATATGCAGATAACCTTCGTCTGTTAACGCTTTGTCTGCACCGTCAAAAAGATTTCCTAAGTTAACCACTTCAATGTTGCCGGCAAACTTTTCAAGCAGTTGCTGGCACACTTGCTGGTTTTCAATGGCGTTTAGCGCGCAGGTTGAATAAACCAATTCTCCGCCGGGTTTAAGGGCCATAAACGCTGAAATGATTAACTTTGTTTGCAGTTCACTAACTTCTTGCACATGTTCAATGTTCCAGTTTTTAAACGCGTCTTTATCTTTACGCACGGTGCCTTCGCCGCTACATGGCGCGTCAACTAAAATGGCGTCAAAACTGTTTTCTAAATAGTCACCATGAACAGATCCATCAAAATGACTGATTAATGTATTGGTAATGCCCAAGCGGGTTAAATTACTGTGCAGCGCCTTGATGCGACTGGATGAAAATTCGTTGGCGATTAACAAGCCTTTGTTATTCATTAACGCCGCAATTTGGGTTGTTTTTGAGCCGGGTGCGGCCGCTAAATCTAAGACATTGTTAAACGTGGCCGGAGCGTTTATTGCGTCAAAAAGCGCAACGGGCGGTAACATGGAGCTTGCTTCTTGAATGTAAAATAAACCAGCAAGGTGTTCTGGTAACTTGCCCGGCGCTGTTTCGTCGTTATTAATGTCGACCCAAAATCCTTGCTTGCACCAATTAATCGGTGTGAAACTCCAGCCATAAGGACTCATTAAATCAATAAAAGCTTGGCAATCAATTTTAATGGTATTGACCCTAATGCTAAATCGCAGCGGTTGGTGACAAGCAGTAATAAGATCGTCTAGCGATAAATGTGCAGGCAATTGCGTTGCAATGAGATCTAAAAATGGGGTTGGTAATAACTTATTCACGAATGCTGACTCGGTGGCGATATAGATAATATGGCGCAGTATACTATTTTTAACTAGCGACAACTAACTAATTGTAGGCATAATAGTCGCCCCAAAATCTGTAAATCATCAGTCTTGTTGGAGCGTTAGTGTTAAATTTATTGTGGCTCACCTTTTTTATCATTGCCTTTTTATCAGCCTTAGGGCAGTGGATCTTTTTAGGCGATAGTAGTGTGTTTGCTAGCATCAATAATGCGATATTTGCGATGGCAAAAACCTCCGTTGAGATTGCGCTAGGCTTAATCGGTGTCTTGGCTTTTTGGTTAGGCATGATGAAAATAGCCGAAAAGTCGGGTGGCATAGCGCTGTTGTCTCGTCTGTTAAGCCCTCTGTTTAGCCGCCTTATGCCTGGCGTGCCAAAAGATCACGCGGCATTTGGCAGCATTACCATGAATTTGTCAGCCAATATGTTGGGGCTTGATAGCGCAGCAACGCCGCTGGGCATTAAAGCGATGCATGATTTGCAAAGCCTTAATCCAGACAAAGATCGCGCCAGCAACGCGCAAATATTATTTTTGGTGCTTAATACGTCTTCCGTGACGTTATTTCCAATGAGCATTATCTTTTATAGACTGCAACAGGGTGCGGCGTCACCCGCCGATGTGTTTATTCCAATTTTGTTGGCTACCTTAGCCTCAACGGTTGCTGGTTTACTTGGCGTTATTGTGGTGCAAAAAATCAATATTAAAGACAGTGTCTTATTGCTCAATTTTGCTGGCTTGTTTGCGGCCATCGCCGCCTTTATTGCTTATTTGGTCACGCTAACCAGTAGCCAGTTGGCTGAAACTTCAGATTTATTAGCCAATTTCATTTTATTATCCCTTATTATCAGCTTTTTAGTCGCTGCACATATAAAGAAGGTCGCGGTTTTTGATACCTTTATTGAAGGAGCTAAAGAAGGCTTTGCGTTAGCGGTGGCACTAATTCCGTATATGCTAGCGATGTTGGTGGCTATTGCGGCCTTTCGTGCCAGTGGTGCATTAGACGTTATATTGTGGCTAATTAAGTCTTTGGTTGAGCTATTTTCTTTAGATACTCGATTTGTAGACGCCTTGCCTGTGGCGCTTATGCAGCCGTTTTCTGGCTCTGGTGGCCGTGCAATGATGATTGAAACCATGAATCAATACGGCGTTGATTCGTTTGCTGGTCGTTTGGCTTCTATTTTTCAAGGCTCTACCGAGACAACATTTTATGTCATCGCCGTATATTTTGGCGCTGTGGGCATTAAACACACCCGTCACGCCATTGGCTGTGGCCTATTTGCCGATGCTTGTGGCATCATTGCAGCCATCTTTATTGGATACTGGTTCTATGGCTAAGGTTAAAAAATGGTCAGTTGTGATGCGCCGCGGTGTTATGTGACCGATTACACCTATTTATTTTTATTAACTCAGGTATAGTAGCGAGCATTAGATTAACAAGTTTAATCATTATTTTATTAGAGATTAGTTTTGAGCACAGATTATTCCTTGTTGTCCCGTCAAATGTTGTCCCTTATCGAAGATGAAAAAGATCCCCTTGCTTTATATGCAAACGTTAGCGCGTTGCTTAACCAAAGTTTAGAGAATATTAACTGGGTTGGTTTTTATTTCGTGCAAGGTGATGAATTAGTCTTGGGGCCGTTTCAAGGTAATGTCGCTTGTTTTCGTATTAAAATGGGCCGTGGTGTTTGCGGCACGGCAGCGTCTGAGGCAAAAACTCTGCGTGTTGGTGATGTACACCAATTTGCTGGACACATTGCGTGTGACGCGGCGTCTAATTCTGAAATCGTTGTGCCACTTGTGGTTAACGGTAAAATTATTGGCGTGCTCGACATTGACAGTCCGTCTCTTAATCGCTTTGATGACGCTGACGAAGAAGGCTTGAACAGTATGATGCAAGACTTTGCGCTGCATCTCAGCCAATGTGAGTTATAATTGATGACTCACTGCGTAAAGCTTAAGGAAACTACACATTATGTATGATGTTATCGATATACATGAATTTTTGTTCGACTCAAGTGAAGTAGGACCTTGGGAAGGGGAGGAAGAACTCGCCTGTGAAAACATTAATCGCATATACCATTATTTGTATCAAGTGGTAGATCCCAGTACAGACATCGATCTGTTTCGGGACATGCTTGAAGCCATTTGGCCCTATTGGCAACATCAACCAGGGCTACTAGAGGTTGATGAAGACCTTATCCAACATTTTGTAACATTTTTAATTGATGAATTTGAAGTAACCCCGGAAGAATAAATGAATACTACAGCTAAACTTACTGATAATAAGGCGATTATCGCTTTCTTAGTCGAACAATTTCCACAGTGTTTCAGTGCGAAGGGTGACGCTAAACCGCTAAAAATCGGCTTGTTTCAAGACCTTAGTGTGCGATTGGCTGATGACGAACGTGTTAGCAAAACACAATTGCGCGGCGCTATCCGTCATTACACCACAAGCTGGCGTTATTTACGCAGCATCAAAACTGGTGCTAAGCGTGTGGATTTAGATGGCACCTTAGGTGAAGAGTTAAGTCAAGAGCATATTGATCATGCTCAGACAACACTGACGCAAAGCCAGCAAAAAGTTAAGCAACGTGAAGCGGCTAAAAAGCCAGCTGCAGACAAGAAGACGTCTACACCAGCTAAACCTGCGCGTGCTAAACAAGCTAGCAAAGCTCGCTCAAGCAAGCCTGCAGCGAAAGTTGAAACTGGCGTTAAAGTAGAAAGCACTGATTTGCTAAAAATGGGCCAAGCAGTACTAGTTACTGTCGCTAAGGCTCCGTTAAATGGAACTATTGTCGACATTTCGAAGTCTGATGTTAAAGTTCAGCTTGCATCGGGTTTGACCGTGAAAGTTAAACTGGCGCAAATTTTAGCGAAAACTAGCTAGGTATTGCGTTATTGATATTGGTTTAACAAGAGATGTGTCCATCGTTTAAAAGTCGTAAATAATAAGTCAAGGAGACTTTATATGCTTAATCGTTTAACTCTGGCATTAATTCCATTGTTGTTATCCTCAAGTGCTGTGGCATTAGAGGTTAAATACAACAAGGATTCGATACCACATTTGATGCCTGAGCCTCAACATAAAGTTTCCGCGACTCGCATGACCGGCTTATTTACACGAACGCATTTCAAGTCATTTGAACTCAATGATCAATTTTCGCAAAAAATTTCCAAGCGCTACATCAAGTCGCTAGATTATAGCAAGTCGTTGTTTGTGCAGTCTGATATCGAATCTTTTGCCAAATACGATATGGCATTTGACGACATACTTAAGCGTGGAGATTTAAAACCCGTTTATGAAATGTATCAGTTGCAGTTACAGCGCCGTTTTGAACGTTATCAATACGCACTTGGTTTGCTTGATACGCCAATGACGTTCGACGCTAAAGATGAATATCTTTATGATCGCGAAGATGCTAATTGGGCTAAAGACAGCACCGAGCTCGATGAATTATGGCGTCAACGCGTTAAATTCGATGCACTTAACTTAAAACTGACCGGTAAAGACTGGGCTGAAATAAGTGAAGTGTTGGCTAAGCGTTATAATACTGCGTTAAAACGAATTTCACAAAGCCGTAGCGAAGATGTGTTTCAAACATTTATGAACGCGTTCGCACGCTCTATAGATCCACACACTAGTTACTTATCACCACGCAACGCTGAACGTTTTCAAGTAGAAATGAGCTTGTCTCTTGAAGGTATTGGCGCGATGTTACAATCGAGCGATGACTACACTACTATTATTAGTTTGGTGCCAGGCGGCCCAGCTGAGAACAGTGAGCAGTTAGGACCCGACGATAAAATTATTGGCGTTGGTCAAGGCGACGAAAAAATTGTTGATATTATTGGCTGGCGTTTAGATGACGTGGTTGATCTTATTAAAGGGCCAAAAGGTTCTACCGTAAGACTGGAGGTTATTTCAGGTAAAGCGGGCGGTGCCAGCAAGCCAAAAATTATCTCTATTGTGCGTCAAAAAATAAAACTTGAAGATCGCCAAGCTAAATCTGAAGTGATTGAAAGTAACTTGCCACAATATAAAGGCCGAAAAATTGGCGTGATTAGCGTGCCAAGCTTTTACGTGAATTTGACCCAAGACGTTAAAAAACTCATTAGCGGCTTAAAAGAACAGCAGGTTGAAGGCATTATCATCGACTTGCGTAATAACGGCGGTGGTGCGTTGTCAGAAGCAACAGCGCTAAGCGGTTTGTTTATCGGAAAAGGACCTGTGGTTCAGGTTAAAAGTGGCAACGAACGGGTTGATGTTAAATATGATCCAGATGTTGGCCTGTTTTATGGTGGTCCTGTCTCGGTGTTAGTGAACCGCTATAGTGCGTCAGCCTCAGAAATCTTTGCCGCAGCTCTGCAAGATTATGGCCGTGCGTTGGTATTAGGCGAGCAAACATTTGGCAAAGGCACCGTGCAGCAGCATCGTACGCTGAGCAAAATTTATGACTTTTATGAAAAACCAATCGGTTTTATCACCTACACCATCCAAAAATTCTATCGCATTAATGGCGGCAGCACCCAAAATAAGGGTGTTATTCCGGATATTTTATTCCCATCAGCTGTAGTCGCCGATGAGTTTGGCGAAATTGTGGCAGACAATACGTTGCCATGGGACAGTATTGCTAAGGCGAAATATAGCGGTACAGGAGAGATAGTGACGCCTAATTTTGAGGCATTACATCTTAAGCATTTGTTACGAATTTCGCAAAATCAAGAGTTTAAGTTTATTGCTGAGGATATTGCGACGTTTAAAGCTGATAAAGAAATGAAGAGTATTAGTTTAGTCGAATCTGTTCGTGTTGAAAAACGTGATAAAAAAGAAGCGAAAGCATTAAGTCGCGCAAATATTCGTCGCAAAGCCAATGGCGAAAAGCCAGTTAAGTCGCTGGACGATTTGCCGAAAAAATCGCCAACTATTGACCCTTATTTAGACGAAGCATCTTTTGTCACCTTAGATTTCATTGATCAAGGTAAGGTTGTTAAAAATTAATCATAAAAACGCCGCGTAAAGCGGCTTTTTTATGTTCAGGATGAACGGTATCGGGCGGTGCCATGGATGGCAAAGAGCCGAATGTTCCGGAATAACTAGCCAAATAAGTCGATAAGTCGACAATCAAATTTAACAAATATAATAATAATAATTGGAGCAGTATGAACAGTCCCCAGAAGTCCCCGTCGCTGTTAGACGCCTTTGCACCTGTCGTTTTTTTGGTGTGCTTGCTTGGCGCCGCCGTATTCTATTTCGGTGATTCATCATCATCCGGTGCTAACCAAATTGCCTTATTATTAAGTGCCGGTTTTGCAGCGATTATCGGTGTGAAAAATGGCTATAAATGGCCTGAATTAGAAGAAGCGATTATTAAAGGCATTAGTTTGTCGATGACCGCCATCTTAATTTTGTTAGCGGTTGGCTCACTCATCGGTACTTGGTTATTGTCAGGCACCGTGCCGACAATGATCTATTTTGGTTTGCAAATATTGTCACCAGACATATTTTATACAGCATCTTGTATTCTTTGTGCCGTTGTTGCATTAAGCATCGGCAGTAGCTGGACCGTTGCCGCGACCATTGGTGTTGCGTTGATGGGTGTAGCCACTGGTTTGGGCATGTCTTTGCCAATCACCGCTGGTGCAATCATCAGTGGTGCATATTTTGGCGACAAGATGTCACCATTGTCTGATACTACTAATTTGGCGCCTGCGGTTGCTGGCACCGATTTATTTACCCACATTAAACATATGGCATGGACATCAATGCCAAGTTTCGCGTTCTCGTTAGTGGTCTTTACCATTCTTGGTTTAACCGAAACGGTCAACGCTGACACAACCCGTATTCAAGCGTTAAGTGATGGCCTAACCGGTAAATTTCACATTGCGTGGTATTTATTGGTTCCTTTAGTGGTGACTTTAGGCTTAGCCATTAAGAAAGTACCTGCATTTCCTGCTGTCTTTATTGGCGCGCTAATTGGTGGCCTATGGGCAATGTTATTCCAACAAGACTTAATCGCTACACTGGCCGGCGCTGAACTCAATACCATAGGCGCTAATGTCACGGTTGTTTGGACCGCTATGTTTGACGGCGTTAGTATTGAAACGGGCAACAGTGATTTAAATGATTTATTGTCGGGCGGCGGCATGTCTTCAATGTTAACCACCATTTGGTTGATTCTTACCGCGATGGTGTTTGGCGCGGTGATGGAAAAAGTTGGCTTGCTTAAACGCGTGGTTGAATTACTGGTTAGTTTTTCGGAGTCTGCGTCGTCACTCATTATCACCACAATAGTGACAGCCTTTGGCAGTAATTTCTTAACAGCCGATCAATACATTTCAATCGTTATGCCTGGTCGTATGTTTAAAGACGAATATGAAAAGCGTGGTTTAGCGCCAGAAAATCTATCTCGTGCATTAGAAGATGGTGGTACCGTGACTTCGGTACTGATACCTTGGAATACATGTGGCGCGTATATGCAATCGGTGCTGTTGGTTAGCCCATTAGAATACGCCATCTTCTGTGTATTTAACTGGGCCAGCCCAATATTCGGCATTATCTTCGCGCTTGTTGGCTTTAAAGTTAAAAAACTGGTTGCTAAAGTCGCTTAATATTTGACTTGCGTTACCGCATTAAACTAAAGAAAATGCTGTGCTGTTCGCACGGCATTTTTTGTTTGTTATCAAAGGGAATTTCATGATTAAAAATACCACACAATATCTTAAAGATTACAAAACTCCAGACTACACTATCGAGCAAGTCAATCTTGAGTTCCACCTTGGTGAAGAAAAGAGTTTAGTGACCGCGACGTCCACCATAGTTCAGCTAACCCCGGGTGCTGTATTGCGCCTTGACGGTGATAACCTTACGTTAATGTCAGTAGCGATAAATGGTCAGGTATTAAACGCTGGTCAATATGAAGTTGACGAGCAGTCATTAACGATTGTCGATTTGCCTTCGACATTTGAATTAAGTGTGGTGACGCAATTAAACCCGAGTGAAAATACCCAATTGGAAGGTTTGTATGTCTCTGACGGCGCCTTTTGCACGCAATGTGAAGCGCAAGGGTTTAGACGTATTACCTTTTATTTAGACAGACCCGATGTGATGGCTGTTTTCACCACTAAAGTGATTGCAGATAAAGTTAAATATCCCTATTTACTGAGCAATGGTAATCAAATTGACAGCGGTGAACTTGCTAATGGTCTGCATTATGCTACCTGGCATGATCCGCACAAAAAACCTGCCTATTTGTTCGCTCTGGTTGCCGGTGACTTTGATTTACTGCAAGGGGAGTTTGTGACCAAGTCTGGTCGTAAAGTTAGCCTGCAGTTTTTTGTCGACAAAGGCAATGCAGCGAAAGCGCATCATGCGATGGCGTCACTGAAAAAAGCCATGCGCTGGGACGAAGAGCGTTTTGATCTTGAATACGATTTAGATATTTATATGGTAGTCGCGGTCGACTTCTTTAACATGGGCGCGATGGAGAACAAAGGGCTTAATGTATTTAACAGTAAATATGTGCTGGCAGATAATGATAGCGCCACCGATATCGACTTTCACGGCATAGAGTCGGTGATTGGTCATGAATATTTTCACAACTGGACCGGCAATCGGATTACTTGTCGCGATTGGTTCCAGTTGAGTTTAAAGGAAGGATTGACGGTTTTTCGCGACCAAGAATTTAGTAGTGATGTTGGTTCCCGCGCAGTTAACCGCATTGATGCGGTGAAAATAATGCGCTCACATCAGTTTAGTGAAGATGCCGGGCCGATGGCGCATCCTATACGCCCTGAGGCGGTGATGGAAATGAATAATTTCTACACAGTTACCGTGTATAACAAGGGCGCGGAAGTTATTCGGATGATCCATACCTTACTTGGCGAACAACGTTTCCAGCAAGGCATGAAACACTACATCAATAAATTTGATGGTATGGCGGTGACTTGTGAAGACTTTATTGTGGCGATGGAGCAGGGCGGCGGCATTAACCTTAAGCAATTTAGGCATTGGTATAGTCAAGCCGGCACGCCGACGGTTAGCGTGCAACAAGAATTCGAGCAAAGCACTTCTCGCTTGACACTTACCTTGTCACAAAAATGTCCGATAACGCCAGATAATTTACCAAAAGAAGCGTTTCATATTCCAGTTGCATTAGAGCTTATCAATGAAGATGGCTCTTTGGTGCAATTTGACGGACAGTCCAAGACTTTGCTGCAATTAACAAAAGACAGTCAACAATTTGTATTTGATAATATTAAGCCCGGCGTGGTGCCTTGTTTGTTGGGTGATTTTTCAGCGCCGGTTAAGTTAGATTTAACTTACAGCAATCAACAGTTGGCGCAT
>JABSRV010000096.1 GCA_013214905.1 Psychrobium sp.
CAACCCTCTTTGATGAAATTGTTCAGATAATGCGAGTCATCAGTAAAATTTGGAGACGGCACTTTTAACACCACTAATACGTCGCTTTGGTTATCTTTTGCAAGGTAAACGTGAGAGCGGGTGCTTAGCTGCAAATTTTCCACCACGGTATAGTGATCTAACTTATCGCCAATGTTAAGCGGCGGCGCAATCACTTGCTGCTTTCTGCTATTAATGAGTTGTTCAAAGGCCTGCGCTGGCACTTGTTCTATTTTTACTAACAAACAAGTTAGGTTGTCTTTCGAGCCTTGTGATTTTGCTAATTGGGTAATTTGCAAACTGGCTTGTTCTAAGTCGGGCTGCTGGCTAATTATCTCTATAATTTGCTTGTTTTTAACAAATTGGTAAACGCCATCGCAGCTTAAAATGAATAGGTCATTGGCCGCCAGTTCGGTTTTTATCACGTCAATCTTTAGGTGATTAGACGCGCCCAGAGCCCGATTTAGCATGCCCGCTGGCGAGGCATGCTCTTGCGTTAACACTTGATAACCATCGTCATTTATTTTTGCTATTTGGCAATCGCCGACATGAAAGATGTGTGCTTGATTGCCTTTTAATATCAGCGCTGAAAAGGTGCTATACCATTCCTCTAATTGCCCTTGCGGGGTATTGACCAGTTGGCGTGAATATAGCCAATCGTTAAGACTGGCAATGACTGTTTGCGCCGCCTTATTCACCGACCAGCTATCTGGCGTCGCCAAATATTCCTCAATGAAATGACACACACTCATTTGACTGGCTTTTGTCGCGCAGTTGGCACTAGAGACTCCATCGGCTATTACCGCTAAATGGCCTTTAAGCTCTAACGCCATGCCACGGTTTATTTTCAAGGCAAAGGCGTCTTGGTTCTCGTCTTTTAGCCCCTTGTCAGAATGTCCGCCAAAGCTAATTTTTAAGTCATCGGTGTTTACGCTGCGCTTCATGTTATTAGTTAACCTTGATTAATTCTACCGTGCCGTCTGGCAATATTTCGGCCATTGAGCCTTTGGGTTCTTGCATTAGAAATAACATTAACAGGCCGACAAACGCACTAATAGCGATAACAATAAAGAAGGTCGAATAACTAACAAAAGATAAAATGGTCAGGTAACAAACCGCACCAACGTTGCCATACGCACCAGTCATGCCCGCTATTTGTCCGGTTAGGCGGCGCTTTATCAACGGCACCGCAGCAAATACCGCGCCTTCACCTGCCTGCACGAAGAAAGAGCAGCTCATTGCAGCAACAACTGCCAGCACTAACGACCATTGTGCGGTAATGGCCGCCATCACGCCGTAACCGACCGTTAGCCCTGCGGTTAAGATCATTAGGGTCTTTTTACGACCATATTTGTCGCTGAGCCAGCCGCCTAGCGGCCGCGACACTAAATTCATAAAGGCGTAAGTTGAGGCCAGCATGCCAGCTAATACCAAGTCTAATTGAAACGTGTCGGCAAAAAACAGCGGCAACATCGAAATTACCGCGAGTTCGCTGCCAAAGGTGGCGAAATACAATACGTTAAGCACGGCTACTTGTTTAAATGAATAACGGTGGATCTCCGGCACTTCGGTGGTGAAAACGCCTTTATTGACCTGATAAGCCGCGACGACTTCGTAGCAAAACAGTGCAAACAATCCAATATAGATTAACCAGCTGACTTGCTCGCCAATTAAACTCACGCCACTGGGTGACAATTTCCATGTTAACAAAACTAACGCCCCAAACAATGGCAGTTTCATTAACAATAATAAATAGAAGTCACCGACACTGGTTACTTCCATCGCCTTTGAGCTTTTGGGTTTGAAATAAGTAGCGCCTGCTGGTGTATCACGTACCGCGTAATAAAAAATAAATGAATACACGAGGCAGATAACCGCTGTGATGCCAACAGCCCAGCGCCAGCCATCGTCACCACCAATGTAAAGTGCCAATAGTGGCAAGGTCATGGCTGCTGCTGCGCTGCCAAAGTTGCCCCAACCGCCATAAATACCTTCGGCGGTGCCTAGCTCATTGGCGGGAAACCATTCACTGACCAAGCGGATGCCAATCACAAATCCAGCACCAATAAAGCCTAATAAAAATCGCGCCAATGCCAGTTGCTCAAAGTTGTCGGCAACGGCAAACATGGCACAAGGAATAGCGCAAAAAAACAATAACAAGCTATAGGTTTTTCGTGGCCCATATTGGTCTGTCACCATGCCAATAATAATACGGGCAGGGATCGTTAGCGCCACATTTAAAATGAGCAAGGTTTTGATTTCTTCGCTGCTTAGATTAAGCGATTGTGCGATAAGACCAAGCAACGGCGCGTGGTTAAACCATACCAAAAAGCTAATGAAAAAAGCCAGCCAACTAAAATGTAGGATCTTCATCTTGGGACTTAACGAAAATAGGTTAAACGTCGCTGATTTCATGGTTAACTCCTGCGTAATTGAACTAAACCATCACTAACTCGCACGTGATAGGTTGCAATGCTAACGTTTTCATCTGTTGCGCACAGGCCGGTATCTAGGTTAAATAACTGCTTTAATAGTGGTGATGCTACATAATAAATATCGTCATTTTCGCTGATCAGGCCGCGTGAAAGTACGTTAGCATCAGAAAAAGGGTCTAAGTTACTCACTGCCTTTACTAAGCTCACATTTCCCAGCTTGCTTGAGCTAAGATGGAAGATAGCGACCTGTTGTCCGTTAAATTGCGCACATACGCCGGTATTTGG
Organism: Psychrobium sp.; assembly: GCA_013214905.1. Lineage (GTDB taxonomy): Bacteria > Pseudomonadota > Gammaproteobacteria > Enterobacterales > Psychrobiaceae > Psychrobium. The sequence continues at coordinate 2,739 of JABSRV010000096.1, forward strand.
TGGTATATCGTTTAATGCACAAATGTCTAACCACGTTTGTTGTTCTGCTACTGTATTCATGTTTTTTTCCTCAAATGATTAATTGACTGCATGGGCTATTTCAACAGCATTACTGACTTTATTCGCCGGACTAATTTGCCCGCGTACGTCGGTAAAAATAACGTTGTCGTCAAGTTGCTTGCTATTAATAAAGTGGTTAAAACGTTTCAATCTTTGAGGATCATTAATCGTGGTTTTCCATTCACACTGATAGGTATCAATAAGGTGCTGCATTTGATCAAGCAGTTGATCGTTGATCTTTAGCTTGTCGTTAATCACCACATCTTTTAAGTAGTCGAGGCCACCTTCTAAGTTTTCCATCCAGACCGAGGTGCGTTGTAAGCGGTCGGCGGTTCGCACATAAAACATAAAGATTATGTCGATGTAACGTAATAAGGTGGCGTCATCAATGTCGCTGGCGAACAAGTCGGCATGGCGTGGGCGCATGCCACCGTTACCGGCAACGTATAGATTCCAACCTTTGTCGGTGGCGATAATGCCAAAATCTTTACTTTGTGCTTCGGCACATTCTCTGGCACAGCCAGAAACCGCCATTTTCACCTTATGCGGGGAACGAACGCCGCGATAACGTTTTTCAATTAGAATCGCCATTGAGGTGCTGTCTTGCACGCCAAATCGGCACCAATTTGTGCCAACGCATGATTTTACAGTGCGCAATGACTTGCCGTAGGCGTGGCCTGTTTCGAGTCCTGCGTCGACCATTTTTTTCCAAATAATGGGCAGTTCATGCAATTGTGCGCCGAACAAGTCGATGCGTTGGCCGCCGGTTATCTTGGTATAAAGATTATATTCTTTGGCAATTTCACCAATAAGAATCAGGTGGTCTGGGGTGATTTCGCCCCCAGGAATACGCGGCACAATAGAGTAGGTACCATCTTTTTGCATGTTGGCGTGAAAGTTATCGTTGGTATCTTGCAAGCCAACTAATTCGGTGGCCAAAACATGATCATTCCATAACGATGCAAACATGTTAGCCGCCGCGGGCTTACAAATTTCACAACCGTCGCCAGTGCCACATTCGCTGAGTAGCGCGTCGAAGTTGCGAATTTCTTTGACTCGAATAATGTCGAATAATTCTTGACGTGAATGGCTAAAATGACGACATAAGCTGTTGTCGACACTAACCCCAAGTTGGCACAACTGTGCGTTAAGCACTTGCGTTAACAGCGGCACACAGCCACCACAACCGGTACCTGCACCGGTGCATGATTTTAATGTTGCGATGTCTTGTGCTCCGCCGTCTACGGCGTCACAAATATCTTGTTTGCTAACGTCTAAACATGAACAAATTTGTGCGCTAGGGGGCAGGGCATCAATGCCGCCACCAGCGCTTGCCTCACCGTCCATTTCTGGCAGCAACAAGCATTCAGGCGCTTGGCTAAGCTCAATCTTGTTAAGCACCAATTGCAGCCATTGACCGTAATCGCTGCTATCGCCAACCAATACCGCACCGAGCAGAAACTTGCTGTCGCTGCTAACCACTATTTTTTTGTAAATTCCGGCGCTTGAATCAATAAAACTATAAACTTGCGCATCGGGCGTATTGCCGTGCGCATCGCCAATGCTGGCTACCTCTACGCCAAGCAGTTTGAGTTTTGTGCTCATGTCGGCACCCTTAAAATCGACTTCTTTGCCTTTAAAGGCTCTGCGCTCGGTTAAATGGCTAACCGCGGCTTTTGCCATGGCGTAACCTGGGGCGATTAGACCAAAAATTTTGTTGTCCCATAAGGCGCATTCACCAATGGCATAAATGTCATGATCATTGGTCAAACAATGATCATCAATGCTAATGCCACCGCGCTCGCCAAGGGTTAAGTCGCCGGTGCGCGCAAGATGGTCTTGCGGTCTTATGCCCGCTGAGAAAACGATAGTATCGGTTTCTAAAAAAGAGCCATCGGCAAAGTTCATGCGATAACGACAAGTCTCGCCTGCCACAATTTCTTTGGTGTTTTTTTCGGTGTGTACGGTAACGCCAAGTTCGCTGATTTTACTGCGTAATAACGCACCACCACCATCGTCTAGTTGCACCGCCATCAGGCGTGGTGCAAATTCGACAACGTGAGTTTCAAGGCCTAATTGTTTCAGTGCATTGGCTGCTTCTAAACCCAGTAAACCACCACCTATTACCACGCCAATTTTTGAGGTTTTTGCCGAATCAGCAATTTGGTCTAAGTCTTCTAAGGTGCGATAAACATGAATGTTCGGCTGATCTTTACCTGGCACTGGCGGCACGAAGGGAAATGAGCCAGTGGCCAATACCAGTTTGTCATAAGTAATGGTTTTGCCAGACGCACTGGTGACTGTTTTGTTGTGGCGATCAAGGGAGGTGATTTTCTCGTTGATATGATATTCAATACCCTGAGCATCGTATGCATCTGGCGTGGTTAGCGCTAAATCGTCGGCGCTGTTGCCAGTGTAGTAGCTGGTTAACATCACGCGATCATAGGCTAGTCGACTTTCTTCGGCGAAGGTCACTATTTGATAATCATCGCTAAAGTCTTTAGCCAGTTGGTCAATAAAATGGTGTCCGACCATGCCGTTGCCGACCACTACTATTTTTTGCTTGCTCATAAGGCTCACCTACTTAGATGTTTAATTTTTATTAAACATCTAGTGGCAACTTTAATACCAGCTGTAACTTTGAGTCTTTACAATGGACTTATATGATTGAAATTTAATGGTATTATTTTTTATTAAGCGTGATTCGCTAACGAGTCACTGTGCGCAGTTACAAGGCTTTGCACAATAATAAGTCATTTGATGCACTTAAAACGGGCGTTTATGAAAGGTGAGTGCTTGACTCTTTTTTTGCCAGTCGATAGCTATCGACAATCGCAATGATCCAAATTAATAACATGGAATAGGCAATTAAATTTGCGCTGACTAAATCTATTTGTTGACCAGATTGCGCTAAATAATCACTGATAGCCTGACCGTTTAGCGCCAGTTCGCCTTCTTTAATTAGCTGCACCAAAGGGGCTAATTTGTCCATCACGCGCTGTACAAATGTATATAACAGCGCAGAAAAAATAGTGATTATAAAGGCAGCGGTCGGATATTCTCTTAAGACTAAATGACCTGTGCCGGGATAGGCGAATACTGATAGGAGAACGACTTTTCTTAAATTTGTCATGGTTGATGCCACTCTGCTGTTATTTAGTTGCACACTTTTTCAGGTGTACTCTTTTCAAATGCACTCTTTTTAAATAGAGATGCACTATAAACAATCATTAGCGCACCGCTATTGTGCAAATAGGATATGACATTTTATATTGCACGACCAGTTAAAGTTATTTAATCTTTACTATTCATTGATTTAAATTAAGTTGGTGCTGTTGGTCTAACAGTTGCTATCTAAGGGCATAGCTAAATTAGAAAACATAAATGGGTAATGGTGATGGCCGAAAATAAAACCGTAAACGTTAAAAGTACCTGCCCATATTGCGGCGTTGGCTGTGGTGTTGATGTGAAAATTAACGGCGATAAGGTGTCGGTAATGGGGGACAAAAACCACCCTGCTAACTTCGGTAAGTTGTGCATTAAAGGTAAGAATCTTGGCGATACACTTGATAACAACAATCGTTTATTAAGCCCTGTTGTACAGGGCCGCGCGCAGTCGTGGCCACGAGCGTTAGATTATGTGGCGAGTAAATTAAACCAAACGATTGCTCAATATGGCAAAGATTCGGTGGCGTTTTATGTGTCGGGCCAATTACTTACCGAGGATTATTACGTGGCCAATAAATTAATGAAAGGCTTTATTGGTAGCGGCAATATCGATACTAATTCTCGACTATGCATGTCTTCAGCGGTAGTGGCGCACAAGCGTGCTTTTGGCGAAGACATTGTGCCGCTTAGTTACAGTGACATTACCAATAGCGATTTAATTGTATTGGCTGGCTCTAATTTGGCTTGGTGTCATCCGGTGATTTATCAGCGAATTCGAGAAGAAAAAGAGCGCCGTCCTGAACTGAAAATTGTAGTGATTGATCCGCGAGTGACCGCGTCGGTAGAGTTGGCTGATTTACATTTGGCGGTGAAAGCGGGCAGTGATCTGATTTTATTTAATGGTCTGCTTGATTATTTATCGAAAAATAGTCAGTTAGACGACTCCTTCGCTGACTTTGACAAGGTGCTTGATTACGCCGCGCAAGACGCGCAGCGTTTGGCGGAAGTCGGCGTGCCATTGGCAGATATTGATAAGTTCTATCAACTCTTTAATAACAGTGACAAAGTCGTCACCATGTTCTCGCAGGGTATTAATCAGTCGGTGCAGGGCAGCGATCAAGGTTCGGCAATTTTAAATTGTCATTTGGCCAGTGGAAAAATAGGAAAAATGGGTTGTGGCCCTTTCTCCATTACCGGTCAGCCTAATGCTATGGGGGGACGTGAAGTCGGTGCCTTGGCTAATACGCTAGCCTCTCACATCGAATTTAGTGACGATGATTTATTAGAGCCGTTGGCTCAATTTTGGCAAACAGACAATCTTGCCACCAGCGGTGGGCTAAAAGCAGTGGATTTATTTGACGCCATCGATGAGGGGAAAATTAAAGCAATTTGGATCATGGCGACAAATCCTGTGGTGAGTTTGCCTGATCACGCGAAAATCACTCGCGCCTTAAAAAAATGTCCTTTGGTGATTGTCAGTGATTGCGTGGCTAAAAACGATACGCTGGACTTTGCCGACGTGATATTGCCCGCACAAGGCTGGGGCGAGAAATCAGGTACGGTGACTAATTCCGAACGACGAATCTCACGACAACGAGCTTTCTTGCCAAGTTATGGCGCGGCCAAAGCCGATTGGTGGATTGTTAGTGAGGTTGGTAAGCGCATGGGTTTTGTTGATGCGTTTAGTTATGATAATCCGGCGCAAATATTTGCCGAGCATGCGAGATTATCGGGACTTAACAATGATGGTAGTCGTGCGTTTGATATCTCGGCTTTTGGAGATATAACGCTCGGTCAATATGACAATCTTAGACCCACACAATGGCCGCAAGCCAAAGGGCAAGCTAGGATGGTCAGTGATCAACTAATGTTTAGTGACAGCAAATATTTTCATGATGACAAACAAGCAAAGCTCTATGCCTGCATGACACCAAAAAGCACTAAAAAACAGGCGGTAACGGACAATGAATTCACCCTAAATACCGGGCGTAATCGAGACCAATGGCATACGCAAACTCGCACCGGAAAAAGTGCAACCCTAACCAATCGACATCCCGAGCCTCAAGTGGAAATGCATCCGACTGACGCCGCCGCACATAAAATTAGAGATAATACATTGATTAAATTAACCAGTGCCCGAGGCAGCTTATTAGCGCGGGTTAAGGTGAATTTATTGCAACGTCGCGGCGATTTATTTATGCCGATTCATTGGTCAAACAGCTCAAGTAATCAAGGCTGTGTTAGTCAACTCATTGAACCTGAATTTGACCCAGATTCAGGTCAGCCAGCATTTAAACACAGCAAAGTTAGCGTCAAAGCGAACCATTTTCAGAGCGAGGCAATGTTGCTGGTAAGCGGTGAATTAGCACTAGATATTTGCCCTTATCAAGTGAGTCAGCCTATTGCCGGTGGTTATTGTTATCACCTAGCGAGTGATGAATCACCGCCTCAATTATTTGAGCGTTTAAGTCAATTATTAGACACGCACCTTGATAATAGCAGCGCTCTAGCCAGTTTGAACGCCAGCGATCCTAAGCAGTTATATTTTAGAAAAAGCTTTTTAGACAATGGGGAAATGGTGGCTGGCATATCGGTAGCCGCGCGAAAACAAGACTTACCCGAAGGCTGGATTAGTCAGTTTTTCACTGATAATGAAGCCAATAAGCGCCAATTTATATCGGCAGACGTGGTTAGCGTGCAGCAACAAAAAACCTTTTGCCAATGCTTAAATATTCCAATGAGCGAAATCAAAACGGCGATGGCTAGTGGTCAGCTAACGGTGGCCGATATACGAAAAAAGACTGGAGCAGGTAATGGGTGTGGTAGTTGCATTGGTGATATTTCCTTGGCTTTAGCACAAAAAAAACTGCTCGAAAATACTGCCACAATGGAGAATTAAGCCTGCTATGATAACCACGCCGATAATTACAACTATACCTACAACTTCCCCCTATTTGAGAGTGTTATGACTGTTCTTCGTGTGCAAAAAGCAATAAAACTCATTGATGACATTAATATCAAAGACCCTGTTTCTGACATCAGTAATGGCAAGGCGCAGCCTAAAGAGTGGTTGTATGGTTTGCGTATGAGCGAATGTTTAGCGCAGTTTGAACCTGATGCGGGCATTGCGCTGCAAATAGCGGCGCGCGCGCAGCATATTAAACGCTGGAGCATTACGCGTGATTCATACCCATTGGGCAAGGCAGGGTATTTTGATTGGCGTCAGTCATTAGGCAGATTACACGCACAGTTGGCGATGGAGATTGCACAGCAAGTGGCTTGTGATGAGGCGGACATTGATGCGATTGGCCGTATGTTACGCAAAGAAAAGATTAAACGAGACCCACAAGTACAAACTCTAGAAGATGTTATATGCTTGGTCTTTTTACAATTCTACTTTACCGATTTTTGCAAAAAGCATGATGAAGATAAATTGATTCGAATTGTTCAAAAAACTTGGGCGAAAATGTCTGAAAAAGGCCATCAAGCGGCGCTTAAATTACCCTTCACTGACGAGCAGCACACATTGCTTGGCAAAGCCTTAGCGTAAGTCAGTTTAATTTACAATGAGTTAACTAGCTTTATCGCTAATACGTGCATAATCTTTTACTTTTTCGCACTCCAAAGATATTTGTAGTGACCGCCTTGAATAGGAATGGTCACCGATTGGGGCTTAAAAACAGCAACGAATTCAGCGTCTTCATCCCCCTCTAACATCGTCAAGCGCTAAGGCTATTTGATTGATGTAACAGCGCATTGTTAATTGGGTATCTGGTTCATTGGTTGCGATAAAAAACTTTTCGCGGTGATAAATAGATATAAAAACACCCTAATTCCCTTTTATTCTTTCGTGTTTAGCACGGGGTGAATCAATATCACTAGGGCTAACGCGAATTTATTGTTGCAGGAGTGCTTGATCTGAAATCTGCTTTGGCAGGGTGATTTTCCAACGGTCGAGTTCGTGTTGACTAAACATTAAGGTGCCCTGGGTTGGGGTACTAATGTGTGGCATGTTGCCAGTTTTAAAGAAATAATTAACTTTTTTTGCTGCTTCAATACCTTGTTGCCGACCGCTAATCAGAAAGCCGCCAATGGCTTTGTTTTTCCCCACTGAAAATGACCAAAAAGCGAATACAGGGATTGGGCTGTGTTTACTGGTCCATTCACTAACCGTATTTAGTGGAACGTGTTGCTGTTTGTTGTCTTTTAACGCGCCATAGGTTGCTAATATAATGGCTTGGTAACCTTCTTTTTTACTAATCGATACCTCTTTTTTCCATGCTTGAAATGTATCTAACATGCTGCTGGTTACATCGATACCCATTATTTTTTGACGGTTTTTGTTACTAAATGAAGTGTTTAAAATTACACGAGAGCTGACGGAGTTACTCATTAAAACCTTGACCCTGCGATACTTTGGGTCTATTTGTTTGAGCATGGCGACCGAACGTTTCATCAATGGGCGCTCTAATACTCCTGAGATGTTAGCGCGCAGCGATAGATAATTTCTGGGGTTGGCGTTAATACCAAGAAAAACAATTGGTATATTTTTGTTCAATAACCTTGGGCCAAGCATTTTTAATGCATTATCGTCGGCTAAAACAACTAGATCTGGCTGATGTTGTTGTATGAATAGCCAAGCATTGTCGGCGATATTTAAAAAGTCATGCTGATGTTTTCGCTTGGTATCCATTTCGTATTCAAAGAGGGTTATGTCGTCTATGGTGCTTAAGAATCCACTGCTGTATTGTTCTACCCAAGGATAGTGTAGGTGGTAGCTGTGAATAAAGACGACGCGTTTCGCCAGTGCAGATGCGCTGTATAATGTTAAAATAATCATTAATAAAATTAACTTCACGTACTGCTCCATTTGAATTCTTTAGTGATAAACTTAGCCGATAACGTTAGCCTGTTGAACAACGTTTAAGAGCGAGTCTCTGCGTTGTTAGTTAAGCCTAAAAATATGCTTACCGTATTGTTTAGTACGTGCACCAGAATATATTAAGATTGCTATCAATATAGATGTATATTGATAGGCAATCTGCTTATTGTACGAATTTCATCGCCTCTTCTAATGCTGGCACTAGTTTTTTTAGTGCTGTATTATCACTCGGTTTAATGGTTGCATAGAACGAAAATAGAAAGTTTTTCGTATTAAATAATTTAGCTAAACCTTGCTCGCTTTCATAAGCTTGCTGCCAGCTGGATAAGGGGGCGGCGTTACTTATTTTATTGACCCATTGCTGCCACTCTTGAGTGGTGTGTAAACCTCGCAGATAAATGTAGGTGACTGGCATCACTAAACGTTTTGGTTCGCCAAATACGTAATGATGATTTCTACTGGGCACTATTTGTGTGGCGATGGCGTCGAGCATTAAATTCAATGATTTCTTATCAATGGCAGTATTAAGGGCCAGCTGTAAAAATAAATCTCCGCCGTGAGCAACGGCGTGTCGCCAGCCAACTTGGTTATCAAAACCTCGATAGTCGTTAATGTTGACGAAATGTTCACTCGCTAATGCGACTAAATTGACTCGTTCAATGTCGGTTAAAAAAGGCGATTTCCGGTCAACCCTAGCAACCTCTGCCAATGCTAATATCGTAAATGGCAACAATACACCATATTTATCGTTCACCGTTGAGGTGAGGGTGGCGGTTAACGTTGTCATGATTTTTTTATAAAATTTAGGCGAAAAAGCATCTGCCCGCAGCCAGCTTGAGATTGCTTCAAAGGCGATGCTGTCACGAATGTTGGGATCTTTGTGGGCTAAACAGTTGAGCAATTGTGACGCCAATAATTGGTCTTGTTGCACGTTACCCGTTAACTGAAATTCGTTATCTTTTAAGGCTAGCAGCGCCTTTTTATCCCATTTTTCAGAAAAACATTGTGTGCTAACTTTCTGAGCATCAATGTGCTGACTCGCTTTTGCGGTATTTGAGAGCAGTCCCAAGCCCATGGTAACGATGATTAATTTTAACGATAGGGTCACGATACATCCTTTAATTATTAGATTGCGGGCTCATAACTTAACCTATTACGCTCTTAAGCGCGACACCCTTCAAAACAACCTCGTGAATAGGACATTTGTCATATCAACTGATGACAATATGCTCTAACGAATGATCTCACAATTTGGCAAACTAGCTTCACTAACCAACTAGCCCGGAAATCAGCACATGAAATTAACGATTAAATCACTACTTTTATCTTTCATTATTATCTTACCTGCTTGCTCAGTATTTGAGTCGCAAACCGAAGAACGTGAGATTGAACAATTTAGCGCGTTAGAAGTCTCGGGGTTAGTTGAAGTATTTATCACGCAATCGAACGGGCAGAAACTACGAGTAGAAGTATCAGGCATGCCGATTACTGACGTGATCACCATCGTTGAAAATGGCACATTAATGATCACGACACGTGGTATTCATCGCGGTGAATCGGTGCAAGTATATTTAAATTATCAAAAGCTTGAGCGCATCAAAACATCAGGCAGCGCAGAGTTAACAGGCACCAACACGCTAAACGCTAATCAATTGCTTATTACAACCAGCGGCAGTGGCGATATCAAAGAGTTATCAATTAAAGCCAATACATTATCTGTGAGCATTAATGGTGCTGGTAATGCCGATTTAGACGTTGATGTACAAAAACTCAATATCGAAATGAATGATGCTGGCGACTTATTTATTAAAGGCATTGCAAAAGAGCAGAACATCCGCTCAAACAGCTCTCGTGGCAGTCTCAGTAACGCACGATTACGCCATTAAATCCCCCAATAAACAGCCCAATTTAGAGAATGAAAATGAAAAAAGTATTCATGTATTTAGCCATATTAACGGTTGCTGTTACCGCCGCAGCAATGATCGCTTATCAGCACAACTTGTACGTTTGGCAGACACCGCAGCAAGATATGTGGATTAAAAATGGCCAACTGTTTGATGGTACGAGTGAGCAGGTTATCGATAATCCGGGAATATTGGTCATAAACGGTAAAATAAGCTGCATTGGCAACGACTGCGTTATACCAAAAAACGTTGCTCAAATTGACGCAACAGGCAAAGCCATTGTGCCGGGACTTGTTGATTTACACGGACATTTCTTTGGCGGAAAAGCAAGATCAAGAGACGATAATATACTGTCAACTATATGGGAGCAATTTCGGTATCTGCCAAGCGTAAGGCGCGAACTTATCGCCGCGGGCATTACCAGTTATCGCTCGCTGGGTGATGTAAT
>JABSRV010000097.1 GCA_013214905.1 Psychrobium sp.
AAGCCTAGCGATCCGCAACATTGACGGAAAAAGCCCTGATATGGTAGTAGCTAACCTGCGCGATGCTAATAATGCAGTGGCCGAAGACGCGGCACTATTTTTAGCCAAAGAGCTGCGAACACGCGTATTCCATCCCCGCTGGATAAAAGAAATGCAAAAAGAAGGTTACGCAGGCGCGGTATCGTTAGCCTCTCGCATGGACAACTTTTTTGGCTGGCAAGTCGTTGATCCTAATTTGATCCGAAACGATCAATGGGACGAATATATGGATATATACGTTAACGATAAACTAGATCTTAAACTCAATGAATGGTTTAAAGACGTTAATCCAGCCGCGCTAGCACGCATGATGGAACGCATGCTGGAAGCCGAGCGCAAAGACTATTGGCAAGCCGATCCACAGCGCTTAAAAGAGTTAGTACAGCAGTACATTGAAATGGTTAATAAAAATGATCTAGTGATGCTCAATGAAGCACTCAAAGAACATGTTACTGAACTAGCCGCGGGATTCGGGTTAGCGCCACTGTTGTCTGCTAAAACAATGCAACAAATGGCGAGCGAAGCCATGTTACAGCAGCAACTAAATAACGAACAACTTGACAAGCAAGCGGACGCGAAGCAACAGCAAGTCGAAGGGCAAAAATTAGAAAAGCAAACAGCGCAAGCAACAGAGCCTGATAATTTTATCTATTACGCCTTCGCCGCAATTCTGTTGTTAATTGGTTTTGGTGCACTATGGCAAACCCGCTCTAGAGGACGTCATAAACAACCAATCTATTTGTTTACCAGCAGCACAGAACAAGCAAAGGATAAGGCCGCGTAATCGCATAACCGTCAATATAGAATGCCTGTAGCGTTATGCGCTATGGGCTTTTTTGTGGTTTGAGTACTTCAAATAATTAAATCACTGTTAAATCTGGAATTATGTTATGCCTGCTCCCTAGTTCTCAGAAAACTATTTGGCATGTGCAAGGGGTAGAACATTCTGCTGTTGCTTCAGTGCTCGTAACAGTGATGGAATCAGATGAGCGTGTTTTTGATGAAGATAATGAATTAAGTTAATTTTCTTAATTATTGGTGAAACGCGTACAATATCATCATTAGGAAAGTATTTAGCAATAACCTGGTTGGCACGTTGCTCACTGCTAAGTACATAATCAACGCGTCCCAATGCTAACAATTTAAACTTTATTCTAGTACCGCCGACACGTGATACGCAATGTGGAAATTGACTGACAAAGGTTTCTTCCCAGTGTACACCGCGATGAATTCCTATCTTAAAATGCAAAATTTCTGTCGGTTTTTTAAATTTCCTCTTGCCTTTAATGGTATATGCATAAGTAGACATTTGATAAAGCGTAATTGGCACAGGTACAAGATTTGTGTAAGTCCCTTCAATACCTTCAACTCGCAATAATTCACCATCGAGCAGCCCTTTATTGCTAAAAGCTAGTGCGCGTTTGGACGGTAAACTTTTTACTTTTAACTCAATACCTAATTCTCTATAAATAGGGGTCAAAAATTCAAACACTTGTTGTTGAATTTCACTGGTTTTGATTTGCCCCAGCGTAATAACTACTGGCGTTTTATTTTTATCGATAGTTGATAATGAAGGAATTGAAACGGCAGATAGATTATTGGCATGAACAATATGGCTAAAACATATTAGCGATAATAACCCTTTCAAAAATAACTTCATTCATATACTCCAACGCATCATCATTTAAGATATTTCTAATCTAACCGCATATTGAAGACAATAATCGCAAAAGGACGATGTAATACTTATATTGCTCAATGGAATCAGAAGATAGACTCAACTATATTTTTGGTATTTAGATTTAGACCATAACGAAATTATTGCTTGATTTTCCGGCAATTTTAGACACCTAGCAATTCCTGAGTATTAGCCTATGAAATCTATTTTATATCATATAGTTAAACTCATCAACCTGATCGTTTTCACCCATCATGCTTAGGTGTTTTTTGTAGACTACTCAACTAGGATGCTTATACCAGCTATTTCCATGCAGGTGATAAAGCACTCATTGCAAAAAAATTTGCACGCGCATAAAAACAGAAGTGATATCCTAACTTTCGTGCAAAACATTTATTCAAGTATCGAGATTGTTAAATAACACAAAAGCTATAAACGCTCCACTATGGCCATCGTGTCTCATTACTCTGAGATAGTTATGTCTTCATGTTGATGGAAAAAATCGCCAAATATTCCAAAAACCTCCTTACCGTCACTAAATATAATGGGTTGCCATTTGTCTATGCCGACTCTTAGCAGTGGGTTTGTTGCAATGTATTGCAGCTCCGCTGTCGTAAATAATGATGAGTCAGATTTCGCTTGTTCATCCCATTTTGTCAATAGCTGCACGGTAATCGAATTAATGCCTTTGCTAATAATGGCTCTTAGTATCGGTTGCTTCTTTGATGTACCCATCGCGTATTCACCGGCTTTGGAATAGAAAGAACCAGTGGTTTTCAATTGATACTTCACCAGATATTTATGATGTGAGGCCGAAAAAACCCCCACATCAGCCTCGCCGTCGGCGATAGCTTGGAAAGCCAATTCGGAATTTTTAACGTAAATAAATTTAGCGTTGGGCCGCTGCGCCTTTAATATATCGGTAATGACATATTCTTTAATCACCGCAATACGTTGGTCGAACAAATCATCTTGCCAGAAAGGGTAACGCTTCACTTTAAATTGAGTACCGATATTGGTATTAATTAACGCTACTAAGTCAATGTCATAGCTAGTTGGTTTGCCGTTAGGGTCAATAAATATAAATGGGTACCAGTTAAACGCGGTAGCAATCTCTAGATGAGGATTGTTTTTCAACCATGTTTTCTCAACGCTACTTAATACTGAGCTTCTAAGGGCCTCGTTAAAAATCCAAGTATTTTCGATAGCGGTTATTTCATCAATTGAAATTTTAGCCATGCCTTGTCTAACCAGTGCCTGTAACGACTAGTTTCCGGCTGCTACAGCTGCATGAATATTATTGCTTAATTCAAAGCCTGCTAGTTTTTTATATTAATTAAAATTAAGCGTTTTCACCATCTGAAACCAAGTCCTTACCGACTCATTAATAAAGGCATCAATCTCCTTGTTATCGATTGCATTAATCAACTGTTCAAAATTTAGATAGCGTTTAATCTTGATGAGTGGATAGTGTGTTTTTATGTAGCTATCATAAAATATCCCGCCGATAACACCCATCGTCTACCGTTTAATTCATGGATATTATTAATTACCTTATGATCACTACTTCTTACATATATATGTGCCTTGGTGTGATATATAGGGGCAAGTAGCTGCAGGTAATCACGAGGCTGGTCAAACTTTAATAATCCAACAAGCATGTGACTTGTTGCTGCTGCAGTGCTTTTGTACTTTGTGCTAATGACATTGGCACAAACTCTATATTACGATTTACTTTTTCTGCCCATAGGCGCCAATAGTCCACTAAAAAACCTTGCGCTTTACCGTTTTTACCCACAAAGCTGTAAGGGACAAAGTCGTCAAATATGGCTATTTTTATACTTGTTGCCGCAGGTACAGGAACCGTGTTTTTCGCCAGTGTTGATAAACTAATAAACAGCAATGTGGCTAGCAATATTAATCGCATTAACTTAGACCTCACCTTGAAGAACTCAAACATTTAAAAAGGTTTATGCCAGCACAACTTGCTGACTCATTAAATATCTTTAACAAGTAGGAGTTAACGTCACGCAAACTGACCCTATTTAGTATAGGCAATATGCGTCAGCCCGCATTGCTTTGTTGTGACAATATAGGCGCCATTGAACAATACAATCTAATCACTCAACCGAGTCATATATGGTGAGAAGAGTTTAGGAATGAGTCAGTGAACATTATTAGGGCAGTCTAGTTTCATAAAATAATAGCAGGCTTATGAAATTAACCAACGAACATAATCTTAATAGACCAGCTCAATAATCGGCGATAAAGGGGATGGTAGTAATGAGATGATAAAACGGAGGGGAAATTAATTGGCATTGTGCACAATGCCAATTAAAAAGAAGTGCGACTAAATGCTAACTAGCCAGTTATGCTTATCTTCGGCAAGTCCCCATTGGATATCGTTCATCGCTTTACGAAGCGCTTGAGTAACCGGGCCTTCTTCGCCGTTACCTACGGTGTGTTCAACACCATTATGAATAAAGGTGCCTACTGGCGCTAATACCGCTGCGGTGCCTGACAATGCCGCTTCACAACCAGGTTTGGCTGCACGTTCTAGCAACTCGGTGACCGTAAGTTCACGTTCTGATACTTTTAAGCCCATGTCTCTGGCTAATGTCAGAATAGAATCGCGGGTTACACCATGTAAAAAGCTTTCATCTAACGCTTTAGTGATAATTTCACCGTTGTCGATTAACAAAAAGTTAGCGGCGCCTGTTTCTTGTACATCACCATTTGGGCAAAACAGTACTTGGTCTGCCTGAAATTCTTCACGTGCTTGCATGATTGGGCGCAATGCACTGGCGTAATTACCGCCACTTTTAATCATGCCGTTGTGCGGCGCGCAGCGCATGCCTGTTTCATCAAGTAGTAAACGCAATGTTCCTGCTCCACTGGTGAAATATTCACCCACTGGAGAAAGTAAAACATACTGACAAGAAGACGCAGATGGTGCCGCCGCTTTGCCGATGGCTGCTTCAGTGCCTAAGTGTGTTGGGCGAATATACATAGAACCAGGAGGCAGAGGAACGTCTTGAGCAAAACGTTTTACAATGTCTATAATCATTTTTTCAGTGGCGGCTTTATCAATCTCAGGTAGCGATAACAAACGACTACTTTGAGCAAAGCGCGCTATGTTTTTGTCCATGCGAAATAGCTTAATTGATCCGTCTGGATGACGAAAAGCTTTCAACCCTTCAAAACACGTACTTGCGTAATGCAAGACATGAGCACCAGGGTGCAAAGTTAGGCTATCGCTAGCGACGACTTGGCTATCGCTCCAGGTGTTGTCATCGTAATATGAAATTGCCATCTCGGGCATAAAAACAGTACCAAACGCAGCCATTAGTCTCTCCATTGTGATTAAATTTGTCGGTAGCACGTTACTCATTTCATCGGTTGGATGAACTCTTTTCACGGTCTAACCTTTGTAAAACGAGCATTGATTATAATCATCCAATTGCAGAAAGGGAATTGGTGAGCTAGGTTATTTAGGAATTAAAAATGCGACTTAGAGCTAGCCAAAATCCATCTAAGACACTTTCACACGTTTCAACATCAAACCCATGAATTTAAAAGAAATCATTACCGACCCCCAATGAGTTGGAACAATATTTGTGCAGCATCTTTAGCCATATTGACACCATGAGTAAGGTTTTCTTTACAGTAATCAAAACAGTGGAGTACTACAAAGCAGCTGATTGGTGGCAGATTTGAAAGAGTTAACAAAACTAGTGATGAATAACAGGCACAAAAAAATCACCTGATCACTGAGTTGGTTCCTAATACCAATCCTCGTTGAAGAGTGCTCTTGTTATGCATAGAAAAAACTGGTGAATACTAGACGCTCGATTGAGCAATAGCTGGCTATTGAGATTGAGAGCAACTACGTATTCAACTGTTTTAACCAGCATAAGTGGGCAGTCTTTAATGCGGATTGGTATAATACCCAAAAGGTGTTAAGCGAATAATTACGGGCTAAAATACGTGGAGCATTAAAAGCCATTGAATATCAATTATCTTTTTATGCGTGTCTTATTTTTTGAACGGCTTTATTTTGCTGTCGATTCGCAGTAGGTTACAGCTCAATATCATACTTCTTCACTTTAGCCTTCCACAATCGCTTAGCCAATTTTTGCATATCAATATCCTTATCACCCTCATCTACGATTTCACGTCCGATCAACGTTTCTAAAATATCTTCCAGTGTTAGTATGCCCCGCACCGTGCCATATTCATTAACAATAAGCACCATTTGGCTTTTATCACGTAGCATTTCTTTCATGGCATGAGATAAAGTCATGTCCTCGAGCAACGCTGGCATCTCTCGAAGATAATTACTGAGATAAACTCTCGTATTGCCGCGTGCTTGTGCTAACAGCAGGTCACTGCGCAGTACAAAACCAACAATATTATCTGGATTGCCGTTATACACTGGGATACGAGAAAAGCGAACTCTATGATGTTTATGGAAAAACTCTTCCACTCGCAGTGATTGAGAATCACTAAACATAACTGTCCTAGGTGTCATCACATCTTTAATCGCGACCTCCTGCAGCAGCAATAAGTTTGTCACAATTCTCGCTTCATCCTTATCAATATGACCACTCTCTGCACTCAATTGCGCCATGACAGCAAACTCACTGCGATTAAAACCAGAAGATTGCTCTTTATTCACCATGCTACGCGTAATGAGTTCTGATATTTTGATAATAGGAAACAAGGCCCACACCATAAATTTCAGGCAATAAGCCGTTATCGGCGCTAACAACTTCCAATGCGAAGCGCCCAATGTTTTAGGGATTATTTCAGAAAGAAATAGGATTAAAATGGTTAATATTGCAGAGGTAATACCTAATGAAGAACTGCCGAATAGCTCAGTCGCTTGAGCGCCAACGCCTGCGGCACCGACAGTATGGGCGACAGTATTAAGGGTTAATATAGCCGCTAAGGGCTTATTAATGTCCTGTTTTAATTGCCGAAGAATTTTACCTGCCTTGTGCCCATCATTTTCCATTAGCGCGATGTGCACCCAAGAAACACTCAATAATACCGACTCAGCAATAGAGCATAAAAAGGAAAAGAATAACGCAACAAATAAATATAATCCTAAGAGAAACATAGCCTATTTTCCCGAAAAATGAACTCTAGCCATCATTATACAATGCAAATTAATAAGTTTAAATAAACGTAAAGCTAACGACAGAAAAATATAACGCTAACTCAAGATGTTGAAATATATTAAGGCAAAGAAACACGCCAGTCCATAGCACCACAAAGAGTAAGCGCTAACGTAGTTTTTAGTAATTGTGACATACAGACCTCAGATTTAGCGAAGAACGCAATTAGCACGGTAATAAACACAATATGGATTATAACCGAGCCACAGATAACAGCGGTGCCAATGGCGAGTTGTTCAAACATCGGCGTGCATCCCTAGTGATGCGACTTCCATTATTTATCTATCGCATTCGTTCAATCGGCAATC
Source organism: Psychrobium sp. (assembly GCA_013214905.1). Lineage (GTDB taxonomy): Bacteria > Pseudomonadota > Gammaproteobacteria > Enterobacterales > Psychrobiaceae > Psychrobium. The sequence continues at coordinate 7,206 of JABSRV010000097.1, forward strand.
AAAAAACACCTTCTTATTCCCTCGACTATTTTTCCATAAAAAAAGCCCACCGAAGTGAGCTTAATCAAAGTTTGCAAAGTAGCTTTTAGCTATTTATGTACAACATGAATTACATCATGCCGCCCATACCACCCATTCCGCCCATGCCGCCCATATCAGGCATTGCAGAAGCTGATGAATCAGTAGGTGCGTCAGTAATCATTGCGCCAGTGGTGATCATAAGACCAGCAACCGATGCCGCGAACTGTAATGCACTACGTGTTACTTTCGTTGGATCTAAGATACCCATCGCTAGCATGTCGCCGTAAGTACCGTTAGCCGCGTTGTAACCGAAGCTGCCTTTGCCTTTTTTCACTTCGTTACAAACAACCGATGATTCGTCACCAGCATTATCAACGATTTGACGTAACGGAGATTCCATAGCGCGCAATAACAATGCGATGCCGTGGTCTTGATCTTCGTTATCACCTTTAACAGAGATAGCTGCCGCTGCGCGAACTAATGCCACACCGCCACCAGCTACCACGCCTTCTTCAACCGCTGCACGGGTTGCATGAAGAGCGTCGTCTACTCGTGCTTTCTTTTCTTTCATGGCGATTTCAGTCGCTGCGCCAACTTTGATTACTGCAACACCACCAGCTAATTTAGCCATGCGCTCTTGCAACTTTTCTTTGTCGTAATCAGAAGAAGACTCTTCGATTTGAACTTTAATTTGGCTTACACGTGCGTTAAATGCTTTTTCATCACCAGCACCATCAACAATAGTTGTATTGTCTTTAGTGATAGTAACGCGCTTCGCTGTGCCTAAATCTTCTAGCGTTGCTTTTTCAAGCTCTAGACCGATTTCTTCAGAGATAACCGTGCCGCCAGTTAAGATAGCAAGATCTTGTAACATGGCTTTACGACGATCGCCAAAACCAGGTGCTTTAACCGCTGACACTTTAACAATACCGCGCATGTTGTTCACAACAAGTGTCGCTAATGCTTCACCGTCAACATCTTCAGCAACGATAAGTAGTGGCTTGCCAGTTTTTGCTAGCGCTTCAAGAATTGGTAATAATTCACGAATGTTTGATACTTTCTTATCAACCAACAAAACGAATGGCGCTTCTAATTCTACGCTGCCGTTTTCTTGATTGTTGATGAAATATGGCGATAGGTAACCACGATCGAACTGCATGCCTTCAACAACATCTAGTTCGTCTTCTAGTGTTTGACCTTCTTCAACAGTAATAACACCTTCGGTGCCTACTTTTTCCATTGCTGTTGCAATGATTTGACCAACGCTTGAATCACTGTTCGCAGAGATAGTGCCAACTTGCTCAATTGCTTTGGTGTCGGTACAAGCTTGAGAAAGATCTTTTAACGCTTCAACAGCAGCAGTCGTTGCTTTGTCGATGCCACGCTTAAGATCCATTGGGTTCATACCAGCAGCAACGGCTTTTAGGCCTTCGGCAATGATTGCTTGTGCTAATACTGTTGCTGTTGTTGTTCCGTCACCGGCTGCATCATTGGCTTGTGAAGCTACTTCTTTAACAAGCTGTGCGCCCATGTTTTCAAATTTGTCGCTTAATTCAATTTCTTTAGCAACAGTAACGCCATCTTTAGTGATGATTGGAGCACCGAAGCTTTTGTCGATGATTACGTTACGACCCTTTGGTCCTAAGGTTACTTTTACTGCGTCTGCAAGAATATTTACACCCGCTAACATTTTTACGCGAGCGTCTGTTGCAAATTTTACTTCTTTAGCTGCCATGTCGGTCTATTTCCTAAATTATTTAGTGGGTGGGATTAAGCTTCAACAATCGCAAGGATGTCGCTTTCAGAAAGAATAAGGACTTCTTCACCATCAATTTTTTCTTTTTCAATGCCGTAGCCATCTTTAAAGATAACGATATCGCCAACTTTAACATCAAGCGCACGCACTTCACCGTTGTCTAAAATACGGCCGTTACCTACAGCTAATACTTCGCCACGGGTAGATTGTTGTGCCGCACTGCCCATTAGCACAATGCCGCCGCTTGATTTAGATTCAACTTCTTGACGTTTAATAATAACGCGATCATGTAATGGACGAATGTTCATTGGTGATTCCTTTTAATAGTATTAATGGTTATACCCGTCATCCTTGGAACCGCAGTTTCATTGATTTTGGGTATAGACAGAGTTCATGCTCTGTCATTGCTTAACAACATTTATGGGGGCGTATTTTTGATATCCAAGAGTGAAGGCCATTTTTTGGATAAATAATGGGGATAATTGTGCTAAAAAAAGACCTTAGCACTTATTTCCAGTTACAATCGTCTTACTATTCCTTTTTAGCCAAGTATTCATTGAAACAAGATTTATTAAACGCGCCTGTGCGTGATGTATTAACAAAAATGAGTATTCCGACTAGTCTTGGAATTTTGAGCTTATTATTGTTTAACATAGCCGATACTTATTTTGTTAGCTTGCTTGGCACGACTCAATTAGCCGCCTTGAGTTTCACCTTTCCGATTACGTTTATTATTACTAGCATTTTGATTGGGTTGGGCGGTGGTTTGTCGGCGTCACTAGCGCGGCTTATTGGTCGTGCTAAGCATGAGAATCAGCAATCGCTAACTGGTGTGGTGCAGCACTATGTCGCCAATGCGCTTATTTTAGGATTTGTGGTCACCGCTATTATCTGCACTATTGCTTATATATTTACAATCCCGCTGTTTACCTTGCTTGGTGCTAAGTCAGAGTTATTGCCGTTTATCGAGCAATACATTTCGGTGTGGTATATCGCTGTATTATTTTTAGTGATACCCATGCTTGGCAATAACGCCCTGCGCGCCACTGGCAATACTAAATCCCCGAGTTTGGTGATGGCCGTTGCTGGGCTAATTAACGTTATTTTAGATCCCATTTTTATCTTTGGGCTGGGCCCTATTCCTGCTTATGGCATTCAAGGTGCAGCAATCGCGACACTAATAGCTTGGGCATTATCATTGTGCGCCTCGCTAGTGCTATTGCACCGCAGTCAACTCATTGCACGTGTTGCCATGAGTTGGCAGCAAAGTGTAGTTGTGTGGCGACGCATCTTAAAAATTGGACGCCCCGCCGCTATTTCTCAAATGATTAATCCGCTGGCTAGTGCGGTTATTATGTCGATGCTAGCAAGTTACGAGTCTGCCGCTGTTGCAGCTTATGGCGTGGGACTGCGTATTGAATCCTTAATGCTGCTTGCCATCATGGCGCTGTCTTCATCACTCACCCCTTTTATGGCGCAAAACCTAGGTGCTGGCAAAGAAGAACGCGCCAAGTCTGCACTGCTTGGCAGCGCACATTTTAGCTTGGTCTGTCAGTTGGTTTGTTATGTGGTGGTGGCGACGTTAGCTCGCCCTATCGCTTCATTTTTTAGTGACGATCAAGCGGTGATTGAATATTTGGTGACCTTTCTACGCTTAGTACCTTTTGCCTATGGCGCGCTAGGTATTGTCATTTTGTTTGCCAATAGTTTAAACGCCTATAATCACCCGAAGAGTTCGCTGGCCCTAAACTTCGCGCGTTTGTTTTTAATATTATTACCAATGACATGGTTAGGCAGTGTATTGCTGGGCGCCACCGGGATTTTTGCCGCCATCGCCATTGCCAATATATTGATGGGCGGCGCCAGTTATATTCTGGCTCACAAAGTGGTTGACGCTAGAGGGCAATAAACAAATACGCTATCGGTTGCCTAATATTGATTTTTCACATTGCCCCCTACAACTGAGCCGGTTGAACTTGTTCAAAAGATAAACTGCCACGGTTAAAAATGACACACAGTTCAGCCCTCCCTGCCATAATGTTATTCATTGATTCGTTAAGTTACTGTTTTGTTGCTAGTTACTCCTGATTACATCTGGTCACCATTAGCAACAATATTCGGGTGATGCTCATCATAGAATGCTGACACTCAATAAGACGTTACAACGATAGGTGAACAATGAACAAGTTAAAAGTATTAGCTATATTAACTATGCCACTCTCAATCAGTGCCTACGCCAATGATACAACCACCAGCACTAAGAGTGCGATTGAACGCATTGATATCACAGGCTCCCGTATTAGTCGCAGCGATATGGAAACAGCTTCTCCGATTAGTGTGATTGATGCGAGCGCGATTAAAGCAGGCGGTTATACTTCTGTTGAACAAATTCTTAGCCAAACATCCGCTGCTGCGGGCATGTCTCTTGGCGCCACCAGTAATAATGGTTCTGGTGGCTCAGCCACCGTAAACCTTCGCGGCATGGGCTCTCAACGTACCTTAGTCTTGCTTGATGGCAAACGTATGGTTAATTCTGGCACCGGTGCCGATTCGACCGTCGATTTAAATACTATTCCAGTGGCACTAATCGCCCGTATTGAAATACTTAAGGATGGCGCGTCGGCTGTCTATGGTTCAGATGCCATCGCGGGTGTCGTTAACATTATCACTAAGAAAGACTTTGAAGGTGTTGAAGTTGATATCAATGGCACTCAAACCACCAAAAGTGATGGTCAGTCGAGTGAAATTAGCCTGTTATTAGGTAAAAACTTTGATAAAGGTAATATGACCTTTGGTTTGTCATATATTGATCGTGGTGACGTAATGCAAGGGGATCGCGATTTTATTCCAGCGGGTTATTCATCATATATTCCAGAGGGTACACTCGGTGGCAAGGTTCCTGATGGTCAAGGAGGCTTTAAAGAACGCGACACCGGTTACGACTATGCGGCGCAGTCTTATGCACAAACGCCGTCGGAACGTTTTAGTCTTTTTGCTAAAGCAAATTATGAATTCAAAGCGTTTGAATTAAATACTGATATTTTATTTACCAATCGTCAAAGTGAACAGCAAATGGCGCCACAGCCAGCATCGATTATGCTTGATGTGTCAAAAATTACGTTCCCCGGTTTTGACAATGCATTGAATTTAGACTCGGTTGAATATAAGCGCCGCCTTAGTGATGTCGGCAACCGAATTTCAGTACAAGATACCGATACGTTGCGTGCGTCTATTTCAGCTGTTGGTGAATTTGATCTGCTCGACGGCTTAACGTGGGATTTGTCATACACCTATGGTTCAAACAAAGCCACTGATGTCACTCACAACAGCATTAACGCGACAAAAATGGAGCAATCGATTTATGATTTTCAAAACGCTTGGTTTAGTGGTGAGCCATTAACTAGCGACATTGTCGAAGACATTTCATATTTAGATCAGGCAAGTGGCGGTAACAAACAAAACCTACTTTCATTGATTGTATCTGGTGACGCATGGGATATGCCTAACGGTGATGTAGCCGCGTTTGCAATGGGTGTCGAAATCGCCGTGATGAAGGCTGGTACACACCAGATCAAGTCGTACAAGACGGCGAAAGCACGGCGGCCAAACAAGATTCAACCAAAGGATCGTATGAAACCACATCGGCGTACGTTGAGTTAAGTGTACCTATTACCGATAAATTGCAATCAGAATTTGCGCTACGTTTTGATGAATACTCCACGTTTGGTTCTGCCACAACATGGAAGATTGGCAATACTTATACCGCTACGGATGAACTAAAGCTACGTGGAGTTATTGCAACAGGGTTTCGCGCGCCAAGTGTCGCTGAATTATTTGGCGGCGACTCGGCCTCATTTGATTACTTGTCTGACCCATGGAAAAGAGAAGAAGATCCGCAAATAAAGGTTATTTACACGTCAGATCCAAATTTACAGCCTGAAAAAAGTAAATCATTAACCCTTGGTTTTGTTTATGAGCCTGCATATTTTGACGGTTTTAGTACCACTGTTGATTACTGGGCCTTTGATATCACCGATGCAATATCACGCGTTAACGTGCAAACATCACTCAATGATTGCTTTGCTGGTGACGCCGCCGCTTGTGACATTATTAACATAACGCCCGGCGGTGATTTAACCAAAATGCAAGCCACGTTAACCAACGTAGGTGACCAAAAAACATCTGGGGTCGACTGGAATATG
>JABSRV010000098.1 GCA_013214905.1 Psychrobium sp.
CTTTGCCTAGAGCGAAAGCAGAACCCTTATGCCAGTGGCATAAGGAAGTCAGCTAAAGCAGTGATGTAGGTACTCAGATTTTTTCTGGAACTGAAAACCTGCACTGCAATTCCAATGATTTTGGGTATATACTAATTCCTTAGATGCAAAAGTAAAAAAATGGCAACAAAAAGGGCAGTCAATGACTGCCCTTTACGGTTACACTAAAGAGGTAAGAATTATTTCTTTTTCTTAACGGCTTTAGGATTTGGTAGGTCAGTGATAGTACCTTCGTACATTTCAGCGGCCATACCAATTGACTCATGCAATGTAGGGTGAGCATGGATAGTTAAACCGATATCTTCTGCGTCACAACCCATTTCGATTGCTAGGCCGATTTCGCCAAGTAGTTCACCAGCATTCTCGCCAACTAAAGCACCACCAATCACCCGGTCGGTATCTTTGTCGAAGATTAGCTTAGTCATGCCATCGCTTACGTCTGAAGCGATTGCACGGCCACTTGCTGCCCAAGGGAACTTAGCAACTTCATAGTTGATGCCTTGCTCTTTTGCTTCTTTCTCGGTTAAACCAACCCATGCCACTTCTGGGAAGGTGTAAGCAATTGAAGGGATAACTTTAGGATCGAAGAAATGATTCTTTCCAGCAATAACTTCAGCAGCAACGTGCGCTTCATGCACACCTTTATGTGCAAGCATCGGTTGACCAACAACATCACCAACGGCGAAGATGTTAGGCACGTTAGTGCGCATTTGCTTATCAACGTTAATGAAACCACGTTCATCAACTGCAATACCAGCACCTTCAGCGCCGATTTGTAGGCCGTTTGGCGCGCGGCCAATCGCTACTAATACAGCGTCATAACGAATCGCTTCAGTTGGCGCTTTTTTGCCTTCAACCGTTACGTAGATACCGTCAACTTTAGCTTCAACAGCTGTTACTTTAGTTGATAGCATGATGTTGAAGCGTTTTTTGTTCGCTTTAGTGTATATACGAACCATATCAGCATCAGCCGCTGGGATAAGTTGGTCGAACATTTCAACAACATCAACGTCTGAACCCAAAGACTTATAAACTGTACCCATTTCAAGACCGATGATACCACCGCCCATGATAAGGAGTTTCTTTGGCACGTTGTCTAGCTTAAGTGCGTCGGTAGAGTTCCAAATACGTGGATCGCTATGAGGAATAAATGGCAATTCGATTGGACGAGAACCAGCAGCGATAATCGCATGCTCGAAGTTAATCGTAGTCGTTTCCGCGCCTTCAACAACTAACGTGGTAGCGCTAGTGAATTTAGCCGTACCAGTAACGTTAGTTACTTTACGCATTTTAGCCATTCCAGCTAAGCCGCCAGTAAGCTTGTCGATAACACCATCTTTGTAACCACGGATCTTGTCTAGATCGATAGTTGGCTCGCCAAAACTAACGCCATGCGCGTCAATGTGCTTAGCTTCTTCAATCACTTTTGCTACGTGTAGCAATGCTTTTGAAGGGATACAACCAACGTTTAGACATACACCGCCTAATGTTGAATATTTTTCAACAATAACGACGTCTAAACCTAAATCGGCTGCGCGAAAAGCCGCAGAATAACCAGCAGGGCCAGCGCCCAACACTACAACTTGAGTTTTAATTTCGTTGCTCATTTTCACCTCGATGTGTGTTCGCAATGCATACTTGTGTATGTGCGATATGTGTCTTTTTTGTTAGCGCAATTTTAGCCACCTATACATAAGATGTATAGGGGCTAGCACTATTAATTCAATAATTCGTTTTTTATATGTGCAACTACAACACCAAGCGGCGTATGTCAGACAATACACCTGCTAAGGTAGCGCTAAAGCGTGCTGCTTCAGCACCGTCGATCACCCGGTGATCATATGACGTAGACAATGGCACCATTAACTTAGGAATAAACTCTTTACCATTCCATTTAGGTTTCATTTCTGATTTAGAAACACCTAATATAGCCACTTCTGGCGCGTTAACGATTGGCGTAAACGCCGTGCCGCCAATGCCACCTAGGCTTGAAATAGTAAAACAGCCGCCCTGCATGTCTTTAGCTTTTAGCTTGCCGTCACGTGCTTTCTTAGATATTTCACCTAATTCACGTGATAATTCATGTATGCCTTTCTTGTCGACATCACGCACTACTGGCACAACCAAACCGTTTGGCGTATCAACCGCAATGCCGATGTGGATGTATTTCTTCATAATTAGCGACTCACCGTCAGCGCTTAATGAACTATTAAACGTTGGGTGATTGGCTAGTGCTTTCGCCACAGCTTTCATAATGAAGACTAATGGTGAAATCTTAAGGCCAAGCTTTTGCTTTTCAGCAATCGCATTTTGCTCTTTACGGAAAATTTCAAGCTCAGTGATATCGGCTTCATCAAAATGCGTGACGTGTGGGATGGTTACCCAGTTGCGATGCAAAAATGGACCAGATATCTTTTGAATACGAGATAATTTCTTTTCTTCGATTTCACCAAATTTAGAGAAATCGACTGGTTTAACGCTTATCACGCTCAAGCCGCCTTCGTTATTACCCGTAGTCGCAGTAGCAACAGACGCTTTAGGTCGAGATAACTCGTACTTAACGTAAGACTGCACGTCGTCACGCAATACTCGACCTTTACGGCCAGTGCCTGTAACCTGTGTTAAATCAACACCAAATTCTCGCGCGATGCGGCGAACCGATGGTGACGCGTGAGCTTTAGTACGCTTACCTTGCACACCCTGTGATGGGTGAGCAGGAACTGGCGGCGCTTTTGGCGCTGGCGCGGTAATTGGAGAAGCAACTGGTGCTGACGCCACAGGCGCTGCGATTGGCGTTTCAATAACGCCACCCGCCGTTTCAATAACAGCAATAACGGTGCCTTGTGAAACCTTACCACCCGCTGCAATGCGCAGCTCTTTGATAACGCCAGCAAACGGTGCTGGTACGTCCATGGTCGCTTTGTCAGTCTCTAACGTAATAAGACCATCTTCTTCGGCTACCGTATCACCAACGCTAACCAATACTTCGATAACGTCAACTTCACCATCTTCACCAATGTCTGGTACAGCAACATCTTGCAATGCTGGCGCGCTAGCAACAGGCGCAGCGACTACTGGTGCAGGAGCTGCTGCTGGTACAGATGTAGTCACAACAGGTGCTTGTACAACAGAAGCTGCTGGAGCAGAGGTTTCAAGCATCACGATTAATGAGCCTTCACCTACTTTGTCGCCAACAACTACTTTCACTTCAACCACGGTGCCAGCAAATGGTGCTGGTACGTCCATGGTAGCTTTGTCAGTTTCTAAGGTAATTAGACCATCTTCTTCGGCGACAACGTCACCAACATTGACAAGTATTTCAATGATTTCTACTTGACCGTCTTCGCCAATGTCAGGCACATGAACTTCTTGAATAGCTGACACGCTAGGCGCTGCAGCAGTAACAGCCACAACTTGATCAGGTGCGGCGGCAGCAGCGACAGGCGCCGCTTCAACAACTGAAGCCGACGCAGCTTCTGCAACAGGAACAGTGCCAGCAACAGTCATCGCGCCTATGCGCATACCTTCAGAAATTTTATCACCAACACTAATGCTTAATTCACTTAATGTGCCAGCAAACGGCGCTGGAATATCCATTGAGGCTTTGTCAGACTCAACGGTAATTAACGCCATTTCTTCTTCAATTGAGTCGCCAACGGCAACACAAATTTCAATAATTTCTACTTCTTCGCCACCAACATCAGGGACTAAGATATCTTTTAAATCAGACATATTGTGATTCCTTATGCGTAAAGTGGATTAATTTTGTCGCCGTCAATACCAAAACGCATCATCGCGTCGATTAATACTGATTGCTCAAGTTTGCCACGTTTAACAAGTTCAGACAGTGAAGCAATAACGACATGCGCCGCATCAACTTCAAAGTGAGCACGTAAATTAGCGCGACTATCACTGCGACCAAAACCGTCTGTACCAAGTACTTTATAGCTACCAGGAATGTAAGCACGAACCTGCTCTGCGAACGCTTTCATGTGATCGGTAGAAGCGATAACGATGTTGTCGTCTCCCCCGCCCAATACTTGCGTAATGTAAGGAACACGAGGCTCTTTAGTTGGGTTCATCATATTATCACGCTCAACGTCTTGACCATTACGGCCTAGTTCGTTAAATGAGGTCACGCTATACAGCTCAGCCGTTACACCAAAGTCTTCAGCCAAAATAGTCGCGGCTTTACGGACTTGCTCAAAAATAGTACCACAACCCAGTAACTTAACAGTGTTTGAACCATTGCTATTGATCGTAGCAAATGGGTAAATACCGTTAATGATGCCTTGTGTAACGCCTTCAGGCATTGCTGGTTGCTTGTAATTTTCATTAAGCGTAGTTAGATAGTAGTAGATGTTTTCTTGCGTTTCACCATACATGCGCTCGATACCGTTTTGCACGATAACCGCTAGCTCGTAACCGTAAGTAGGATCGTAAGATACACAGTTAGGAATAGTGCCAGCTTGAATATGGCTATGACCATCTTGATGCTGTAAGCCTTCACCGTTTAGGGTAGTACGCCCTGATGTTGCGCCAACCATGAAACCACGTGCTTGCATATCGCCAGCAGCCCACGCCATATCACCAATGCGTTGGAAACCAAACATTGAGTAATAGATGTAGAACGGGATCATTGGACAATCATTGGTTGAGTACGACGTTGCCGCAGAAACCCAAGAACCCATTGCGCCAAGCTCGTTGATGCCTTCTTGCAATACTTGACCCGTGGTATCTTCACGATAATAAGCCACTTGATCACGATCTTGCGGGATATATTTTTGGCCTTCGTGTGCATAAATACCGATTTGACGGAACATGCCTTCCATACCGAACGTACGCGCTTCGTCTGGCACGATTGGTACAACACGCTTACCAATTTCACGATCTTTAACTAACGCGGTCATGATGCGAACCATAACCATGGTGGTAGAGATTTCGCGATCACCCGAACCTTTTAATACATTGTCAAAAATGCTTAGGCTTGGGATGTTTAGCTGCTCGGTGAACTTAGGTCTACGTTGTGGTAATACACCACCTAATTCTTCACGGCGTGCTCTCATGTACTTCATTTCAGCACTGTCTTCGCTTGGACGGTAGTACGGTAGATCAGGTAAGTCTTCATCAGAAATTGGAATGTTAAAACGATCACGGAATTGCTTAAGCACTTCAATGTCCATCTTCTTCACGCCGTGGGCAATGTTTTTACCTTCAGCTGAATCACCCATACCGTAACCTTTAACAGTTTTAGCTAGGATTACCGTTGGACGACCTTTAGTCGCTTTAGCTTGTGCGTATGCAGCATGGACCTTCATTGGATCATGACCACCACGGTTTAGACGCCAAATGTCGTCATCACTCATGTTAGCAACCATGGCAGCAGTTTCAGGGTATTTGTTAAAGAAGTGCTCACGTGTGTAAGCGCCGCCTTTTTGCTTACAGTTTTGGTATTCACCATCAACGGTTTCTTCCATTAACTGTAGCAATTTTCCGCTGGTATCACGGGCTAACAATGAATCCCAGTAGCGTCCCCAAATAACCTTGATAACTTCCCAGCCAGCGCCGCGGAATTCACCTTCAAGTTCTTGAATGATTTTGCCGTTACCACGAACCGGTCCATCAAGACGCTGTAAGTTACAGTTAATGATGAAACATAGGTTGTCTAACCCTTCACGTGCCGCAAGACCGATAGCGCCTAATGATTCTGGCTCATCACACTCACCGTCGCCCATAAAGCAATAAACGGTTTGGTTTGAACAATCTTTAATGCCGCGATCGGTTAAATATTTCAAGAAGCGTGCTTGATAAATTGCTTGAATTGGCCCTAGCCCCATAGATACTGTAGGGAACTGCCAATATTCAGGCATCAATTTAGGGTGCGGGTAAGATGATAATCCGTTGCCGCCGACTTCCTGACGGAAGTTATCCATTTGCTCTTCGGTAAAACGCCCTTCAAGGAACGAACGTGCGTAAATACCTGGGGAAATGTGACCCTGGAAATAAACCAAATCGCCACCGTCTTTATCGTTAGGCGCTTTAAAGAAATGGTTAAAACCTACATCGTATAACGTCGCTGATGACGCGAAGCTTGCAAGGTGACCACCTAAATCTAGGTTTTTCTTCGACGCACGCAATACCATTGCTTGTGCATTCCAACGGATCATTGAACGAATATTACGCTCAATTTGTGGATCGCCAGGCATGTGTGGCTCTTGGCCAGTTGGTATGGTATTTAAATAAGCGGTTGTCGCTGTGTAAGGTAAATGAGTACCGTTACGACGCGCTTTGTCGATTAATTTTTCTAATAGATAATGAGCACGCTCTGGACCTTCTTCATGCAGCACAGCTTCAAGTGCGTCAATCCACTCCTCAGTTTCTTGAGGGTCAACATCGATATGATTGATGTCAGACATAGTTTTATCCTTTTCATTTATTTTATTGGTCACCTGCTTACCCAATCACTATCAATGATGATTGAAGTAGCAGCTAAATTCTTCGTCGTGTTAACGACGCCGTTATTCAGTGTTTTTTATTCTACGTAAGGCACGTTTAACTCGTGAGTCTTCTTGCCTTACTGATAGCAATACATCTTCTATATATGCTAAATGTGCATTGGAGGCGTTTCTTGCTCGCTCTGAATCGCGCGAAACAATGGCTTCAATCAATGCACTTCGGTGTTTGTTACTTGCGTCAACCGCCTTTTGATGGCGATACAACAACTCAAGGTTTTGCGCTATATTGCGGCGCAAAATCTCGCTCATGCTTAATACTAAATGCAACATTGCCACATTATGGGACGCCTCAGCAACCACCTTATATAACTCAACAATAGCGTCGGCTTCTTGTTCTACGTCGCCGTCAGTTTGAGCTTTGGTGATAACATTTTGACATTCACGTAATCTTGCAAAGTCAGTAGCTGTGCCACGAATAGCCGCATAAAATGCCAGCATGCCTTCGGTTGCATGACGAAACTCCAATAAATCATATTGGCTTTCAGAGTCATTAGCGATTAGCTCTAACAGAGGATCACTTAAACTTTGCCACAATTGCTTTTGCACATACGTACCGCCGCCTTGACGACGAGACAATAAACCCTTTGCTTCTAATGCCTGAATAGCTTCTCTGATAGACGGACGTGATACCTCGAACTGTTTAGCGAGATCACGTTCTGATGGCAGCTTGTCGCCAGGACGCAAGGTCCCTTCCAGAATCATTGTTTCAAGTGCTTCAACGATCGCATCGGATAGTTTTGGCTGCCTGATTTTACGATAGGTCATCTTTCCCTCTTTCTTAAAACTGGTAGGACACCAATACAATTGGTATGACCAATTAACCACGGGACAGGAATTTAACAAATTTATGCCTTTTTGTCCACTATTGGCAATTGAAAACGGTGATCTGCAACGGCTAAATTATAAAGACTTTTAGATAATCGCATTCAAGCGCACAAAGCCTTACATGCAAGGTTTCTAAGGATCTAGGAGCTAGAATAATTTGATAAGATATGATAAAAGAAAGGCAGTGTGCACTGCCTTTCTAATGGTAAGACCACCGAACAACCGTTTTAATCCAGCGTTCGTTTTGATCTACATTAGATTGAATTAGATTAAATAACCAAAGATGGTTAAAAATGACATCACGCCAACGAGTAACGTCAGTGTGCGTTTTGCCAAGCGCACTAAACGATAAGTGCTTTGCATGCACACGCCCTCATCGCCTTGCTGTTTTGACATTTGCTCTGCCGCCATCGCGACCTTACTGACCACGTCATATGCGGGTAATGATACGTTCGATACCACGCTTAGCCATACGCTAATCGCGTTAGAAAAGTTGCCGACTAATACGTAAGCCAAAGCAACCAAACGTGCTGGGATCCAATCAAGTATAAATAATATATTTTTGATGTATTTGAGCTCAACCATGCGTTGTTGAAACATCATTAAATCAAGCGTTCGTAAGCTAGCATAAAACACCACGGCCACGGGACCACCAATAATCATCATAAAGACTACGGCACAATAAAAACGGTAATTTATCCACGCAAGTTGACGCCCAACACGCGTCCCTAAACAGTTGGCATTTTCAACATCAATTTCATTGACATCAGCCAACTGAGCCGCCAAATGATAACTGCTTTCAATATTATTATGACAAACAGACACTAAATACTTCTTATACAATTGGCGATAACCAAGACAACCAATACAAAGCAAAACAATAAGCACCCAACAAATAAGCGAGAGAAAACCAAATAGCATGCCCTGGAATACATTAAGCAAGATATAGGTTAGCAAGGTAGGCAACAACACAGTTAGCAACTGAAAACTGACACTGGTTTGCTCGAAAATAGAGCGTAGCCAGGTGATGTTTTTGTCAAACCAAAACTGAAATTGCCAGCGCCGATCTAAATCAACTGTGCGTTCAATAATTAATGCAATAAGTAATGAAAATAGTGCCATAAATCTCTCGTTGTTAGGGTTTGTGCAATGAGGCTAATTTTTTTGTAATCTGTCGAAATAATTTACCCAATCGAACGCTGGGCCGGGATCAGTTTTACGCCCTGGCGCAATATCACTGTGCCCTGTAATACGCTCCATGCTAATTAACGGATAAGCGTATTGAATGTGCTTACTTAACATCGCCAATGACAAATATTGCGCGTGACAGTATGGGGTATCATCGCCCCCCTCTAATTCAATGCCAATGGAGTAATCATTGCAGTTATCAATGCCATCAAATTGTGATATTCCAGCATGCCATGCTCGATTATTAAATGATACATACTGAGTGATCTCACCAAGACGATTGATCAAACAATGCGCCGATACCTGTAAACCACGTAATTGGGCAAAATAAGGATCAGCACAACAATCGAGCTGTCCTAAAAACAAATCGTCTATATAAGCACCGCCGAATTTACCCGGCGGTAGGCTTATATTGTGAATAACTAATAATGAAACCTGCGCGTTGTTAGGTCGCTCATTATAATGTGGCGATACGCAGCGCCGAGCGTTTGTTAACCAACCTTGTTGATCTATCATCAATCTCTATCCACTGTTAGGCGTTTGGGTATGGCATTGTTTTTCTGACAGAAACAGCCAACTAGTTGATGGATAGTGTACACTGAACAAAATAAGCACGCTACGGTATTGGGTTATCTATGGATAAAATCAGCAAATTAATGTGGGTGATATTTTGGAGCTTGGCGCTGCTAGCACTGGCCTATTATTTTCAAGGGAAATTAGACCAACAATACAACCCTAATCAATCGGTGCATTCCGCGGTTGATGGCAGTGGAAAAGTCTCGGTCATTTTAAAACAAAACCGTCAAGGCCATTATTTAGCTGCCGGCACAATTAATGCTCAGCCGGTGGTTTTTTTACTTGATACCGGCGCCACGAAAATATCGATTCCAGCGCATCTAGGGCCTTCATTAGGATTAAGCGGACAACAAATTCAGCGTGTAAAAACGGCCAATGGTTCAATCAATGTCAAGTCAACAACCATTAATAGCTTAACCTTGGGGGAGATAAAATTTCACGGCCTTAAGGCACATTTAAATCCAGGCATGACAGATAACACAATTTTGCTGGGCATGAATGCCTTAAAACAGTTAGAATTACTGCAACGAAATAACACACTAACATTGACCCAGTATGCTCATTAATTGGGTTCTTGTGAATTAGGCATCACGACTGCTAAAGCAGTCGAATTAGAGATTTAACACATGTTACAAGATGATATTAAAACCGCCGTCACCCTCGCTTTAAATGAAGATCTTGGTTATCAATCTTTTAGAGAAGGTGATATCACCGCTAATCTTATTCCCGCAGATAATATGGCACAAGCGACCATTATCAGCCGTGAAGTCGCTGTTTTTTGCGGTAAAGCCTGGTGCGAAGAAGTCTTCAAACAGTTAGGCGGCGAAGTCGCCATTCACTGGTTTGTAGACGACGGCGACATTGTCGCGCCAAACGAAGTATTGTGTGAGCTGTCTGGCCCAACACGTATTTTATTAACCGGTGAGCGCAGCGCATTAAACTTTATTCAAATGTTGTCAGGCACCGCTACCGTGGTTAAAAGTTACGTCGACGCGATTGAAGGCACCAATACCCGACTATTAGACACGCGTAAAACCATTCCGGGACAGCGCACCGCGCAAAAATATGCGGTAACCTGCGGCGGCGGTGTTAATCATCGCATTGGATTGTTTGACGCTTATTTAATTAAAGAAAATCACATCATGGGCTGTGGCGGTATTGAGCAAGCTATTTCTAAGGCACGTGAGTTAAACCCTGACAAGCCAGTAGAAGTTGAAGTGGAAACAATGAACGAGCTTGAGCAGGCGCTTAGTGCTGGCAGCGACATTATCATGTTAGACAACTTTGACATTGAGATGATGCGCCAAGCGGTTGCTTTAAATAATGGCAAGGCTAAGTTAGAAGTATCAGGCAATGTGACGTTAGCAACGATTAGTGATTTTGCCAGAACAGGCATTGATTATATTTCGGTTGGCGCATTAACCAAACACATTCAAGCGACTGATTTGTCGATGCGCTTGAAGTAATACTTACGTAAATAAACAGTTGGAGCGAACATCCTACTTCGCTCTACCTTCTACATCCATGTAATCGTCGGCTCGGGCTCCTGCTTCGCTCTACCTCCTACATCCATGTAGTCGTAAACATAAAAAAGCTCCCGAGGGATCTTTTTTTATGTCAAATTACTTTCAAAAAGAGAGAGAGAAGATAAGTAATTAACAAAGTTTGGTATTAGTACACGCAGAGCCCCACGCGGTAATTGGTGTGCCAGCAACGATTAGTGATGCCGCGGTTGGTGTTAATATATAAGTATCAGCAGCAACAATGCCTTTGGCTACTTTCGGGGTAACGGTAACGGTACCGTTAACGACGTTGACGCTTGCAACTAAGGTAGACACCGATGTGTCAGGAATACCATTTACCCCCAAATCACAATCATTTAGCGGGTTTGCTAAGGCACAAACTTCTACTGCAGATTTGTACGGGCTAGCCGCCAAAATAACTTCTGAGTAAGCTGCCTTTTGAAAGTATGTCTGAAATTGTGGTAATGCCACCATCGCTAATACGCCAATAATTGCCACTACGATCATTAATTCAATTAAGGTAAAACCTTGTTGTAACTTTTTCATTTTGTTGTTCCTTATGGAGTCTACAGTTGAATTATGCAAGAACCACTAAATGATAGTTCAAAAACAGATTTCTAACACTGTAACAACGATTAAATTAAGAGACTGTTACTAAAAAATACAACGCTTCAAAGCAGATAACATAAACTTAACATCAGCCTAAAGAAAAAGAAGGACTTTGTACTCCTTTTCATAATAAACACGAATAAAGTACCGCTTAAAATAACAAATTGTCTATCGTGGTTAATCATCTCGATTTAAGATAAGCTCTCATTAGTTGTGTTTGATTTACTAGGAAAAATGGGAAAATGGTACCACCCCGCTCGTTTGATGGCTTATTTGATCTATTTATTAAACATCAATTAATTGATGCTGATATTGCTATTAAGGCAATGGCGGATAGCGCACGCCTAAAAAAACCTTTTCTGAGTTATTTAGTCGAAGAAGAATTAATAGACGCAGAGCAAGTTGCACAGTTATGTAGTGATGAATATTCTTTAGAATTATTTGATATTACGTCTTTTGATCTCAATCAGTTACCGACAGAGTTGCTCGATGAAAAACGTATATTCAACCATCAAGCATTGCCTCTATACGTTCAAAACCGCAAGCTATTTGTAGCGATTGGCGATCCTAGTAATCGCAGTGCCTTAGAAGAGTTTCAATTTAATGCGGGCATGCGCACCGAAGCCATTTTAGTTTGCGAACAGCAATTACAAGACACCATTAATAAAGTTTTTGAAAATGACAGCAATGCCCTTTCCTTAGACAGTTTTGATGAAGACGAGCTGGCTGGGATTGAGGTGGACGATAATACGACGGTCGAAGGCAGTGACGATCCCGATAAAGCCGATCGCCCGATTGTCACCTATATTAACAAGTTATTAACGGATGCGATTCGCAAAGGCGCGTCCGATTTACACTTTGAGCCCTACGAAAATACCTATCGAGTTCGGTTTAGAATTGATGGGATTTTGCATGAGATGGGAAGCCCTCCAGCCTATTTAGCCGCGCGATTAGCTGCTCGAATTAAGGTAATGTCAAAGATGGATATCGCAGAAAAGCGAGTACCACAAGATGGCCGGATTAAACTAAAAATTTCCGATAAAAAATCAATCGATTTCCGTGTTAGCTCCCTGCCAACGTTGTTTGGTGAAAAAATGGTGCTACGTATTTTAGACTCATCAATCGCGATGATGGGGATTGACTCCTTAGGTTATGAGCCAGAACAAAAAGCATTATATCTGCATCACCTAAATCAACCCCAAGGGATGATTTTAGTCACCGGACCTACTGGTTCGGGTAAAACGGTATCCTTATATACTGGCTTAAATATTTTAAATACCACTGAGCGTAATATTTCAACCGCTGAAGATCCGGTGGAAATTAACTTAACTGGGGTTAATCAAGTACACATCAATACTAAAGCGGGTCTCGATTTTTCTAAAGCGCTACGGGCTTTTTTACGTCAAGATCCCGATGTTGTGATGGTGGGTGAAATACGAGATTTAGAAACTGCAGAAATCGCGATTAAAGCGGCTCAAACCGGTCACTTGGTGCTGTCAACCTTACACACTAACTCTGCAGCCGAAACGATTACCCGTTTAGTTAATATGGGTGTGCAGGGCTATAATATTGCCAGTTCAGTATCATTAATCATTGCCCAACGACTAGCACGACGATTGTGTGAACACTGTAAAGAAGCAGACAATGTACCAACCGAACAATTATTAGAGCTTGGTTACACTATCGAAATGATTAACAATGGACTAACCTTAT
>JABSRV010000099.1 GCA_013214905.1 Psychrobium sp.
GCTAGGTGCTTTAGAGTTCTGGCTATTGCCATCCATAATCACTTGATGGCCTGACTCTGACTCGCCTATAAACGTTTCGTTCTCTACCCAGCTAACTGTTGCTTTCATGTTATTCCAAATTGATCTAATTATTTGCCGCCACCATAGCATACCAATTTAACATATGGCATATCATCATTAAAAACAACATTGATCGTGCAGAAACTAGTCATCACTATGATTTTTTGTTAGTATAACCGCTCGGATAATTCACTAATACAAGGAAGTCATATGACCAGCAACTCTAAACGCCTCGTAGCACTACTCCCAGTATTAATGTTAACTAGTGTTGCTTCAACATCTTACATCGATCAACAAACATTATTCGAGTCTTGTCAGGCTCAATATTCTGCAACACAAGCAAGCACACAATGCCAATTAGTGGTGCATGGTAAAGGTTGGTTTGATTGGATAACTGGTAGTTCTTCAACCCAGTTTCACTTTATTGACCTGCTTGAGTTAATCACCCCGATACAATCTAACGAAGATTAAGCTGAATTTTTCTATTTATACAGCGCTAACAACTCACTAACTTTCAAACGTTTCCCAGCCTTCTGGCTAATAGTTCGTCTTACCTGTAGCTCTTCTAATGTCGCGTGTTGATATAAATCACGGGTTAATGCTAAGTCATGGTTGCTTATCAATACAGGAATACCTTGCTCAGCACTTGCTTTAGCTAATGTCGCTAGGTCTTGCTGATCGACTAATTTAAAGCCTTGTCCCGAGTAACTGGTGAAGCTAGCGGTAGGCGAAAGCGGCGCGTAAGGTGGATCGCAGTAAATCACATCATCGATTTTTGCGTCTTTAAACGTCTCTCTAAAGCATTGACATGTAAAAGTCGCTTTTTGTGCTTTTTCTGCAAACGCCCATAGTTCCTTTTCAGGAAAATATGGTTTCTTATAACGCCCAAAAGGCACGTTATAGCCACCTTTCATATTGTATCGACATAAGCCGTTATAACCATGGCGATTCATATAAAGGAATAATATAGAGCGCTCAAAGGGATCTCTGGTGGCGTTGAACTGGGCACGAATGTCGTAATAACGCTCTTTATCATTAAATTCAGGCGTAAATAGTTTTTGGCTCTCCTGAATATACGGCTGCGCATCCTCTTTAAGAATTTGATAGAGATTAATCAAATCTTGATTAACGTCAGTGAGTAAATACTCATCAAAGTCTGAATTAAGAAAGACAGAACCCGCGCCAACAAATGGCTCGACCAAACGTTTACCGCTGGGTAGGGTCGCTGAAATATTTTCAATCAGACCGAACTTACCACCCGCCCATTTTAGAAATGCCCGTTGCTTAATCATTAATTTAAACTACTGTCCGTATTGGTTGGTGCAACTGCTGTAATTTCTTGATGAATCACAATCAGTGATTTAGCCCAAGGTTCGAATTTTCCCATCGATTGCGGTAAATTCGCAGCTCTTTTATTTGCGGCGTCAAGGCTAGAAAATTGGCCGTGGAGTAATACAAACCAATCTTTCCCGTTACGGGTTGTTTGATATTGATAGAGTTTTATATCACTGTCAATTGTTGAGAACACTCGCTGTAGAACGGCCTTAGTACTGTAACCACCCAACATTAATGCGTATTCGCTATCAGCAATGTCTAATAATTGCACTTCGTCAAAAACATATTGGTTCACCACTTTAACGCTGGTGACATTTTCAACCACAGCAATTTGTTCTGCTTCTTGCTCAACCTTGTCTTTTATTGCCTTGTTCTTTATAGATAAGTCTTGCTCATGAACGCTTTTATCTATGTGTTGGCTCGTAACTTTTTCATCAGGCGTTATCACGTCGCTGCTTGACGTAACAATATCTTCGATGGGCAATGAATTTTCACCAACTTTCTCTGTGCTTGTCGCTAACTCTGTATCACCTAGTGGTGGCATTTCGGCTGCTGGCTGCTCAAAGATTTCATCAACAACGGTATTAGGTTTTTGCTCACCAATTGTAGACGATTGATCAAATAACAATGTTGTTTTTACGTCCGGCAGTGTCGTTGTCACAAGTTTGTCCGCTGTTGAAACCAACACCGGCTCATCGTCAACTTTTAAGTAAAGATAACCGACGACGACCACTGAAATAATAAAAACAAATGAGGCCGATAAACCCAGCAATAACCATTGTCGGTTTTTGGCACCTAAGGGTTTAACTTGCGCGTAAATTAGTTGATTTGGTAGTAGATATTGCGGTGACACTTTAGCGATAAACTGCTTTATTTTTTGATCCGACCAATTGGCATGGATCATCATCATAAAGTCTGTCGCCTGCTCTTTAGATAGCGCAGACAATGAAAATTCAGCGACTTGGCTATCGACTTTTTTGTCCAACGCTTTATACAGCGCCATCGCCCAAGGTGTCTCACCGATCAGCAGAACATTAAACTGAAGCGACGACTTATGTTTACGATTAAACTCGGTAACCGCCTGCCATAACATGCCCATAATGGTTTGCGGTAATTGCCGCGCATTATCGACAATAATCAGCAATGAGCGTCGTTTGAAGCTAATACAACTAACCACAGCTTCTGATAACGGTTGATTGAGATCAGAAAAATCGTCGGTGGCCAGTTCGCAAATGAGCTGATGTTTAAACTGCTCTTCATCAATATTGCTTTTATAGATTAGTTTTACAATTTGCGTATTGCTCAGCTTTTCTTGCAATAACCCCGCAACATAGCTTTTACCAACACCTGTTGGACCATGTAAAAAATTCAAGCGGCTATAGCTATCCGTAGCAAGCTGAATTCTAGAAATTAATTGTGTTTGCGGCTCGATTTTTACATCCATCGCCGACACGTTATCTTTCGAAGCGCTATTCATCATTCACTGATTCAAGTAGGTTAGTGGGAGGCGATTGCCGCTCGTAAAATGGTTTCATCTACGGCGTTAACCAGTTTAGCCTCACCAATAGAGGTGGGTAATACAAAGCGGATTTGACCAGCCAATACTTTTTTGTCCACCGCCATGTGCTGCATGAACGCGCTAAATGTCATTTCACTAGGCTTGCTAATGGGCAAATCATACAAACTAAATATCTGTTTAATTTGCTGGCATTGCTCAACACTAATCAGCTCTAATAATTGTGCCGTTTGTGCCGCAATAACAGTGCCGGCAGCAACAGCTTCACCATGCAACCACACACCATAGCCTTGTTCCGACTCGATGGCATGGCCAAAGGTATGACCAAGATTTAGCAGCGCACGAACGCCATGTTCACGTTCATCTTGCGCAACCACGTCCGCTTTTATTTCACAACAACGGGCGATCATGGTAATTAACGCTTCTGTTTGCAAAGAAGAAATAACTTTATGGTTGTCGGTCAACCAATGAAAAAACGCTTCATCCCACATAATGCCATACTTGATCACTTCCGCCATGCCCGCAGCAAACTCGTTCGCCGCTAAGGTGGTTAAGCAATCAATATCGATAAAAACAGCATCAGGCTGATAAAAAGCACCAATCATATTCTTGCCAAGGGCATGATTAACCGCTGTTTTTCCACCAACACTCGAATCAACTTGTGATAATAACGTTGTTGGTACTTGAACAAAAGCAACACCGCGTTGATAACAAGCGGCTGCAAAACCAGCCATATCACCAATAACACCGCCACCCAATGCCACAATACATGTATCGCGGCCATGTTTTTGACGCAACAATGCGTCGAAAACACTATTGAGTGTTTCTAATGTTTTGTAAATTTCGCCATCAGGCAAAATAACTTTATCGACAATTTTACCTGCGCCAACAAGCGAGTCTTCCAATTGCTTGAGGTATAAATCGGCCACAAGATCATTGGTCACCAGCATCACTTTTTGTGCAGTGATATGACGAGCCAATAATTCTTGGTTATTAAGTATATTCTGACCGATGTAGATAGGGTAACTACGTTCCCCTAACTTTACCTCAAGTTGTTTCATGGATTTAGAAGCCTAATTTATCAATAATTTCCTTGGCAACCAACTTGGCACTTTGCTCATCGGTACGCACGGTAATATCTGCAATTTCTTCATATAAAGGATTGCGGATCGCAGCCAAGTCTTCTAATACTTGGCGCGGTTTATCAGTTTGCAGCAAAGGGCGACGCTTATCGCGTTGCGTACGTGCTAACTGTTTATCAATGGTTGTCTCTAAGTAAACAACTAAGCCGCGAGCAGAAAGCTTGTTGCGCACATCTTTACTGATAATTGAACCACCACCAGTTGCCAAGACAATCCCTTGTTTTTCTGTTAAATCTTCGATTACAGATGCTTCACGAACACGGAAACCGTCTTCACCTTCAACATCAAAAACCCAAGCAATTTCAGCACCTGTACGACGTTCAATTTCACTGTCAGAGTCAAAAAAATCTAAATGCAATTGCTGCGCAATATGCCTACCAATTGTGCTTTTACCTGCGCCCATTGGACCCACGATATAAATATTTCGTTTTTCAGCCATTATCACTACGTTCTATATAATCAAGCTTCAGTAGGTTACGCCCTACCCCTCACACCTTGCTAGCAATCGTCACTTAATAAAGTAAAACAATGTAAAATGCATGCTTAGATAACTCTAAGGCATCCCATATCGATCCTTTTTGTGAAACCGAATGACTAGATATTAATTCAAGGCAATTTTTAGCCGTGCATTATCTCAATAACATGGCTGCAAAGGCAAGCGCGTAACGATAAGTTTTAGGGCACAATGCAAATAAAAAATATCTCTTTCATGCATCCCAACTAACAATTAAAATTAACGTGTTGAATATTATCTATTTAATTGAAAAACTATCGATTAAGTTTGTCTTGGATAATTCTTGGTGTGACAAAAATTAATAACTCCCTACGCTCCGTAAACTCCTTTTGGGTGCGAAATAGCCAACCAATTAACGGTAAATCACCAAAAAACGGTACTTTTGAGACAGCACTAATAGATTGTTGCTGATAAATACCGCCCAAAACGATGGTTTCACCGTTGTCGACTAAGACTTGGGTACTAATTTTTTGAGTATCAATTGCCACGGCTTCACCGATGGCGGTTTTCACCGTATCGCCGCGTGTATCTTGGGTAATAATCAAGTCGAGAATAACGCGTCCGTCTGGCGTGATATGCGGCGTCACTCGCAGTGACAATACAGCGGGTTTAAAGGTCACAGTAGTAGCACCACTAGACGATGCAGAAACTTAGGGTATTTCTGTTCCTTGCTCAATAAACGCTGGTTTTTGATTGGCGGTGGTGATGCTAGGGCGAGCAATGATTTCCCCTTTATTCTCACGCTCTAGCGCCGTCAATTCAAGATCTAACAGTGTACCGTTGGCTAATTTAGCGACTTGAAAAGCAATAGTGCCAGCGGGTTCAGACACCGGCAAATTCACATTAAGACGATCCGATAAATTAGGTACAATGCCTGAAGCCGCGCTGTTTACTCCCTGAAGGTTGCCAGACATCGCGCCATTGTCAAAAGAGTCTGTAATGCCCCATCGAATACCAAACTCTTCATTAACATTATCGGTTACTGTTACAATCCGCGCTTCAATCACCACTTGCTTGACGGCGATGTCTAGCACTTTGATTAAGCGCCTAATATCTGACAATCTTTTCGCTGTATCTTGAATGAGTAGGATGTTAGTCCGTTCATCAACCGATACACTACCGCGCGCCGACAATAATTTGGCCCCGTCACCGTCAAGTAATTCTGCAATTTCTTTCGCCTTGGCATAGTTAATTTGAACATACTCAGTCACCAGTGGTACTAGCTGTTGTACCTGCTGCGCCGCTAATAATTGCGCCGCCTCTTGGTTAGCTAATTCCTTGGCTGGTGCAATAAGCAGGATATTGCCCTCGATGCGTTTGTCCAAACCACGAAGCTTTAAGATCATGTCTAATGCTTGATCCCATGGTACATCTTTAAGATTTAGGGTTAACTCACCGTCAACACTATCACCGGTCACTAAGTTTAAATTGTTGTAGTCAGCAATCATTTGCAACGCAGTTCGCACAGCCACCTTTTGGAAGTTGAGGCTCATCTTTTTCCCGCTATATACTTTCTTTGATGCTTTTTTGATATTGTCTGCCGGAGTACTCACCGTCAATACAAACCTATTTCCAAGTATCTGATGGCTAAATTCAAAGTCACTTTTCATCTGCACAATAATACGAGTTCCAGCGCTATCCTGTACCGTTTCATAGCTTTTAACCGGCGTGGAAAAATCGAGCACATTCATAATATAAAGGTCTTTATCGGCTAGCATACTGCCCAGTAACTCTATTTCTAAACGCCGTTTTTTTCGCTGTATCCTGCTCGCTATCGAGCCATTATTAAAGAGCACAGTCAGTTGACCCGCTTGTTGCTCGTTAAGAGAAAAATCTAGTTTGATAATGCTATTGAGCGAATCGTTTAATGCTACTGTCTCGTTGTTTGCCAGCTTAAGCACAGCAGAACTAGGCGTCGAAAAAATTACAGCGCAGCTACATAGTGCGCTAAGCAGCATTGCAACAACTCTATATTTACCTTTTATATTACGTGCCATTTACAATTCCCAATATTGATTTACTCATTTAATTCACTTGCAGCACAAGAGAGTTTTCGCGCTTAACCCAACACCCTGAACCATCGGGTACTAATTCAAGTAATTTAATTTTTTGTTCACTAACTTGCACTACCTGACCATGGAATAAACCAACATATTGGCCTTTTTTCACTTTAAATAATTGGCCATCATGGGTTTGTATCAGTGCCCATAGTTGTTGCTTGTTGCCCAAAGAACCTCGCATGGACAACGCCTCTAACGCATATGACTCTAATGACGACTTACGACGTTTAATATTGGGTTGCAAACAGTCGCGTGACTGGCTAATCACATCCGCTGTTAATTCTTGTTTCGGCGCGACAAACGGACTTCGCAGGTTAGCGCTGCGGTAAGAAAAGTGTTCAAATTTGACTGTTGCCGCCAGTGGACTGATAGTCAGGGGCTTACTTTGCTTCACACTTGCTACCAATTGTTCAACGCTGTCATCTTGCACGCCGCACCCCGCCAGAAGCAACGTCAACATCAATAATATAGATGGTCTCACTTTGCCTCCTTATAACGATATGTTTTGGCTACTACATGAAAGGATAAGGTCGACTGTGGGCTTTTTTTAATATCAAATTCATGCAAACTGACAATGCGCGGCAACTTAGCGACGTCACTGACAAATCGCCCAAATTGATGAAAGCTTCCCGTGACATCAATAAATAGCGGTAATTCTGTATAAAATTCCAGTTCGTCTTCATCGCCCCATTTGATGGCTTTAATGCGTAAGCCTGCCGTGGTGGCGATAAATGTGATGTCGTCTAGCAATCCTGGAGTTTCATGGGTTGCTGGTAATTTCTTTAGCATCTGGCCTAGTTGCTGTTTCAATTGTTGTATTTGCTGTTGATAAGCCGGTAAATTATCGGCTAATCGATATTTACTTTGATAATCCAGACGCAATTTCGTTTCGTTTTTCGCCGCAGCCTCGAGCTGACTCAGTTGATCGCTAATGACAAAGTAATAACCGAGAAAGTGCGTGCCAACAAACAACACGCTTAACGCGACCATTTTTACTGACTTAGGCCAGCTTCCCGACTGATTAAAGTCAAGATCCTGAAAGTCAGTCAACTTTATAGCCATCTAGCGTACCTCCGTTGGCGTGTTAATCACAATGTCCATGCGCAAAGAAAAACTGTTGAGCTGACGTGGTGCATCACTGTTTAGGTTAATTTGTTGCAACAATGGATTTTGGTACCATAAAGACTTTTCGACGTTGCGTATCATGTTAGCTAAGTGACTATTTGATTCACTGAGCCCTTCTAACCACATAATATCGCCCTTGCGCGCAACTTTATTAAGGTAAACGCCCGGGGAAATTATCTTGGCAAGTTCATCAAGTAAGTGTGTCGATAAATTTCGGCTGTTTTGCAGCTGCTCGATTAACAATACCCGATGGCTCAAATCTTTTTTTATTTGTTTTAACCGCACGATCTCAACAATTTTTTTATCTAAAATACTTATTTCTTGTTGTAAATATTGATTACGTTGCTGCTGATTAACTAATGTTAAGTCGGCCATGTAGCTAAGTAAAACAACGAATATAACCGCCAATAACAAAATGAACGTAGCCGCCATATTGAACTGTTTTTGACGCTGTTGCTTTACCTCATTTCGCCAAGGTAATAGATTAATACGAGCCATTAATCAAAACTCCTTAATGCTAGGCCACAGGCAATCATAAATCTTGGTGCCTGCGTAACCAATTTCTCACGATCGTGTTCATCACTGAAAATACAGTGCTTAAAGGGTTGTGCAACCACTGTATTAATTTCTAATTCGTTAGACAGTGTGTTCTCGATATCATGAGCGAATGCACAGCCTCCAGACAAAATAATACGTGATATAGCACTGGCGTTGTTTCCACTGCTATATATTTGTAGAATACGACGAATTTTTTTGGCCATTTGCTGATAAAAGCTGTGCAATGACACTGTGGTTGTATCCGAGGTATCGACAGAGCATTTAATGCTCTCTGCTTCATCACGACCCACTCCATTATCACGCTTAATGATTTGAGTTAATTGTTCGCCGCCGAACGCTTGTTCTTTAACGAAAACCGTACGTCCCGCGACTACGATTGCCACTGTCAGCATATTTGCGCCAACGTCAATTAACGCGATGGGGGCATTAACCTCGTTGTCAGGCACTTGATGTGCAACTAAGCAATATGCGCGACCTAATGCATATGATTCGACATCCATTATTTTAGCCGCTAACCCAGCGAGCTCTAACGCACTAGCGCGCGCAGTAACTAATTCGGTGCGTGCCGCGGTAAGTAGTACATCTATTTTATTTTCATTAAATTGGTTGCGCCCTAACACTTCAAAATCGATACTCACTTCATCGAGGGGAAAAGGAAAAAGGGAATCTGCTTCTAACTCTATTTGCGCTTGCAGCTCCTCATCGTTATCTACCGAGTTTAAGACAATCGTTTTGCTGATAACACCAAAACCCGAGACGCCTGCCACCGAATGAGTCACTTGCTTGGGCAGCTTATCCTTGATCCGTTTAAGTAGGTTAGCGACCACATGTACATCAACAATCGCATTATCAACCACCAGCCGTAAATCAATGGGCACACTAGCCACAAGCTCGATCTTGTAGTGCTTATCTTCTTTTGCCAATAATATTGCCTGCGCACACGTCGAGCCTATATCGATACCGACCAAGGCTGAGCGCTTTGATTTAAACCAACTAGATAACATACTAGGTAACCATTTATAAGTTTATTAGAGCCTAAATTTTTATAAGATTGCTGTCATTGCCAAAGCTTTAACCAGCTGAACTTTTTTATAAGTCTCGAATTCATGATCCAAGTGCACCATTTTGTAAATGACTAATTCATAGGTACTTATTCAGCTGTCTGGTCATTTGATATTTTCCTCGGGCGACTGTTTATTTTGGTGACAACTTCTTCAAGCTGTTCATTAGTTATAGTCGAAAAATCAGTTTTCTTGGGGAAGTATCGTCTTCTAAGTCCATTTGTATGTTCATTTGTTCCCCTCTGCCACGAGCAGTAAGGATCTGCAAAGTAAATATCAAAATGCAGGGACTGCTCTAGCGCTTTAAAAGCTGAGAATTCTTTGCCATTATCTAGCGTCATAGTGAGTTGTTTATGTGCTGGTATAGCTGTGAACATTGATGTTGTTGCGGCGTTAAAAGCAACGGCTTGCTTGGTATCAATCATTTTGGCAACTAAGTATCTAGAAGTGCGGTCAACATGAGTGACTATAAATCCAGACCCTTTTCCCCCTTCAATTAGATCACCTTCCCAATCACCGATTCGGCTTCTTTCTTCTACTATCAGAGTTCCCCATCGACTTTTAAGGCTTTGATTACCCACTGATATATTACTTCGTGGCTAACATGCATAGAACTATTCATGGGGTTATCTTTTTTTAGTCGTCCAGCAATAGCATCTGGAGACCATCCTTTGGCGATTGAGCCATCTACCTATAGAACGGCAGCTCTCACCGCTGTTAAAACGATAATAGATGGCTTTCCTTTCAAAGCTGTTAAGATGCTCGTACTGCATTCTGAAGCCCCTCTGTAGGGTGTTTGGTCGCACTTACTACACTACCAGATACTTCAGAATGCTTTTATTACTAATATGTTACTGACTTTGGTGCACTTGCACGTTGAATTCGGGAGTCATTACGGTTAAAGGCACAGACAACAATACGCAGTTTTTAATGTTAACAGGTGCATAAAATTAACATTAATTAATAAACCATATTTATGTTAACAAATCATTAATAATCGAAATCATATAGTAATAAGGGACTAGTAATATGCGCTATTGATTGAACGCGTTTCCATCTATAATGTCCGAGGAATTTCCCTCATCCGCAAACATAAGGTTTACTCGTTGAAATACATAAAGTGGTTATTAAAATCAATATTAGTGATAACAATACTTGGTTTGGGCTCCCTTCTAGGTCTATATCTGTATTTTTCACCAGATCTGCCCGATGTCACAAAGATAAATAATATTGAATTACAAATCCCACTTAAAGTTTACAGCGCCGATGGTAAATTAATTTCACAATATGGTGAAAAACGTCGCATTCCTTTAACCGTTGAGCAAATTCCGCAAGATATGCGCAACGCTTTCTTAGCCATTGAAGACTCTCGATTTTATCAACACCCAGGTATTGACCCTATTGGCATTGTACGCGCCGCCATTAACCTCATAGTGACGGGAAAAAGAAGCCAAGGCGCCAGTACTATTACCCAACAAGTCGCTAGAAACTACTTTTTAACCCCTGAGCGAACCTTTGTGCGTAAAATACGTGAAGTGTTTCTCGCCTTAGAGATAGAGCAGGTATTAAGTAAAGACCAAATTTTATTGTTATACCTTAATAAAATCCCACTAGGACATCGCTCGTTTGGTGTCGGCGCGGCGGCGCAGGTTTATTATGGTAAGGAAGTGCAAGACTTAACCCTGGCCCAAATCGCAGTAATTGCTGGCTTGCCAAAAGCGCCATCCACTCTAAATCCTATTCGCTCACCTAAGCGATCTAAAGCGAGGCGACATTTAGTCTTGGGTCGTATGCTAGATTTAAAATTCATCACCCAGCAGCAGTATGACGAAGCCGACAATGCTCCTACAACGGGTAAACGCCATGGCGCACAAATTGAACTGCATGCGCCCTATTTAGGCGAAATGGTCCGTGCACACATGGTGGCTAAGTACGGCCGCGAAGTCGCGTATTCTAAAGGGTTTCACGTGTATACCACGGTACCTTCACATTTGCAGTTAGCGGCGCAGCGCGCGGTTAATATCAACATCACTAATTATGACAAGCGCCATGGTTATCGTGGCCCTGAGCAACAGTGGTGGGGCAAAGTGCCAAAGCAAAGCAGCGCTTTATTAGCCATTGATGACACATTAGCAATCAATCCTCTGACGACAGAGCAGATAATTGAGCAACTGAGTAAAATTAAGCGCATTAAAAAGCTAACACCAGCCATCGTCACCCATCTCACTGAACAACAATTTACCGCATTATTGGCCAGCGGAGAATCTGTCACCGTTAAATGGGATGAAATGAAATGGGCACGTGCCTATATTGATGATGAGCATCAAGGTCGTGCACCCAAACTAGCCAGTGATATTGTCTCCCTTGGCTCACTTGTACGTGTTGAACCACAAGGCGACCTATGGCTATTAGGCCAACTGCCGCAAGTGAGCAGCGCCTTTGTTTCATTGCGACCTAGTGATGGTGCGATAAAAGCCATTGTCGGTGGTTATGATTTTGCCACCAGCCAATATAATCGCGTCACCCAAGCAAAACGTCAAATTGGTTCGAACATAAAGCCCTTTATATATTCTTATGCGTTGACCCAAGGTTATACGCTAGCCAGCATTCTTAACGACGTGCCCATTACCCAATGGGATAAGTCACAAGGCTTGGCATGGCGTCCAAAGAATTCGCCACCTATTTACAATGGCCCAACACGATTACGTTTAGGCTTAGCGCAATCTAAAAATGTGTTGTCGGTGAAACTGATTCAAAAAGTTGGCGTGCGCGGCAGCATCGACCATATTGCAAAATTTGGTTTTGCCAAGAAAGACTTACCCTATGCACAATCGTTAGCGTTGGGCGTTGCCTCGGTCACCCCTCTGAGTGTGGCGAGAGCATATGCAACGTTTGCCAACGGCGGTTACTTAGTCACCCCGTATTACATCGACCACATTACCGACCGCAATGGTTTATCTCTGTTTCGCGCGGCGCCTAAAGTGGCCTGTGACGAATGCCATGACGCACTTGTCAAAAGTGAAAGTCTGGCAAATAACCTAGCCTATAACGATGTATTGCAACCTTTTTCAAGCCAAGCGACAGAGTTTGATTTGCATGAAAAATGCTTCCTGCCAATAGAGCGTCTAGCACCTCGAATTATTAGCCCACAGAATGCGTTTTTAGTCTCTGAAATGTTACGCAGCGTTATTCTTGGCGGTGGTGATTGGAAAAAAGGCACTGGCTGGGTCGGCACCTCATGGCGCATTAGCGATACCATCAAGCGTAGAGATATGGGCGGCAAGACGG